>NZ_CALUHA010000002.1:0-149474 GCF_944320325.1 Alistipes megaguti | reverse complement strand
AACGATTTCAAAGAACTCTTATATTATGGCGTCTCGGACGCTGCGTGATTATCCAAAATTTAACGAACTATTGATACATATGAGTTTTATTGTTTGTCCTTTCTGTAATATTCACGTCCACGTATGTTTTTGTGGGTCAATGGAGCCGGGGAAGTCATGTCGGGCTGTACTTTCCCGTCCTCATCGGGAAGGAAATCCGCGTCTTCTCCCAGTTCAAGCACCTCGCGCAAGGCCTGATACCCGTATTGCAACTTCTGGTCCGCACATGCGCAAGCCGCCACCAGACGGTCGCGACCGTATTTTTTCTCCAACGTCAAGATACCCCGGCATGACCTGAACGCTTTTGGCGGATATTGCATGGCACGCTCCACTTCCCGGAGATAGTTCAATACGATATTGTCTATTTCCGAGGCACGTCGGAAGAGTTCCTCCAAGTCCTTGTCATAGGGGCCATAGTGTCCCGGCAGGTTGTGCTCCTTTTTCCAGGAATAAGCGTAGGGAATGTCACAGCGGTCATGGGTGGCGACAAGGTTCATGCCACAGTAGATTTCCACCGTGCCGGCATCATAGAGAATCGTCATGCGCCTGCCTACATACTCCTTCGGAACGCTGTAATGGTGTTTGAACAACGAGACGTAAGAGTTCTTCCCGACAGTCATCAGCTTCCTCTCTTTCATTACGTAACGTTTCACGGGAAGCGGCCGAAGATAATCCTTCTCTCCCTGAAGGAACATTTCCTTGCGTGACACCTCCCGTCCGGCCATCACCTTTTCATTGAAATCAAGCAGGGAGACATGGATGGCGGTATTAAGTTCCTCCAGGCTGGAGAATGTCATTCCCTCTATTTCAAGGTAAATGGAACGGTAGAGGAGCTTCACGGCATTTTCTACCAAAGCCTTGTCCTTGGGGTGACGCACACGGGCGGGATAGACCGCACAACCGTAATATTCGGCAAAAGCGGAGAAATCATCATTGATGACAGGCTCGTTGCGGTCGCTTCGTGTGACGGCAGCCTTCAGGTTGTCGGGGACGATAGCCGCAGGAACGCCTTCAAAATATTGCATGGCATTCTCGCATGCTTTTATCAAGTCTTCCTTGCGTTGCGACCACACGGCTTCGCAGTAGGTATAATGGCTGAACGGAAGGATGGCGACAAACACCTCGGCTTTCTTCGTCTCGCCCGTCATTTCATCAACGACTTCAAGCCTGTCACCGGCAAAGTCAATATACATCTGGTCTGCGGCATAGTGCTCGACATGACCGACGACCTTGACGTGAAACTTGTACTGACGGACAGCCCGTTTGAAGGAAGACAACTGATAGCCGTCAGGATATTCGGCATGGTATTCCTTGAACAGTTTTCGGACACTCATGCCTTTGCGTGACAGGCGGGATACATAGCCGGGAAGCAAGGCCTCCAGTTCAATCCTCCTGGAAGAAGGCTCCCGATGCCGGGATGCCGTACAGCCGAACAGTTCATCCAATTGCCCGTCGGACAGGGAAAGAAGCTGTTCAATACTCTTGCCGCTTGAAAGGAACAGGCGGACATACTTGCGGACAGTATTACGGGAAGTATGAAACGTGGACGCCGTTTCCTTGATTCCCATGCCGGCCGCATAACATCTTAAAATGTTTTTGATTCGTTTATCCATTTGTATAGATTTTATTATCACCCCCGTTACACCAGGACTCGGGTACTAAAATCTACACAAAAAAAATCTATAACAATAGGTGAACTAAGTGCTCAATACTATTTTGGCCAAAAGGGTCAATCATATTGTAGCCAAAGGGGACCATCCTGTTTGGCCAAAGGGGTCAAAGTCGCGTGGCTTTTCCACGCTGCGCATCTCCTCGAATTCGAGGTAGATTTTCATGTCACGCTCCTCTCGTTGCTTCTGCAACTCTGTCTTGAATGTCTGCTGCATACTCAATTATTTTTGGTTCAACATTAAATTCCTCATCGGTTTATTTCCGATATTTATTCTTTTTGCGTAAATTTGTCCGTTATAAATAACATTTACGAAATTGTTTGCGACAAAATTACGAAATAAATTTCATTCACGAAATAAATTTCGTAAAAAAGATGCGAAAAATTTTTCACCCTATGTATAACTCACAATAGAACAACAGATTATGATAGACATCAAAAAATTGCGAGAATTGAAAGGGTTGACGCAAAAGGAACTTGCTGAAAGATGCAATGTTACGTTGCGTACAGTACAGAACTGGGAGCAGGGGAAGCATATTCCCGAAAGCACCTTGATACTACTCGAGTTGCTCGGATACCCTGTAAAGGAGGGCGAAATCATTTCGTCTTTCGCTTCGGGCAACGGTGTTAGCGTTTCGGCTGCGCAGGGCAGTCGGGTGAATGTGGCAAAATCGAAGGAGGACACTGAATCGGATAAATTTCTCGCCGCGCTTGAACGCCAGCAGGCTCTCCTGCTCGAGCAGATGAAAGCGAACAACAAGCGTGACGAGCAGATAGACCGCCTGCTGTCCTTATTAGAGAACAACAAATAATGAAAGGAGGAGGTATGAAGAAAAGGAGTTTATTCTTGGCATTAGCCCTGACTGCGGTAGCCCTGTTCGGATGCTCCAAGGACGGGGAGGAAACGGTGATAGAGTCGGGGCAGGAAGCGTATCTCAGGGAACTCGCAACCACGCTGCACGGAAGCTGGAAAGGTGAGCTGTACAGTTCGGTGACGAACACCACGGAGCACGAGGATATTGTGTTCAGGAAGTGGAACGAGCCGCAGGAGGTAGTGAGCCTCTTCGGGACGTTCACTGGGTACGGCGTAGCCGAACTGCGCCACTACTACGACGACGGTCTGCTGCTCACCGAGGACTACTGCATATTCGCCCTTGATACGTGGGGGAACGACCCGTTGGTGATTTTCTACCCTTGTAACGACGAGCTGGAGGTGGTGAGCCGCGAGGACAAGCGGAACATTGAGCTGCTGGACGGCAATAGCTTCAATATGCGCTCCTACGGGACGGGAGAGTCTACCAGTCTGCACTACACCCGTCAAAATTGAGTTATTTTTCCCGAATTTCAACGAGAGCGCAATTATAGACCTTGCGTTGTGTAATTTACTGTCCGAAGTCTATAATTGTGCGAGAGGGGCTAAAAATTGCGTTTATGAATACACGACTGAGACAGATAATAGACTACAAGACGAACGGCAAGAAGAAAGCGTTCGCCGAACTGATAGGCTGGAAGCCGCAGTACCTTGGCAAGCTGCTGCACGGCGACGACTTCGGGCTGAAGCCCGTTATTGCGCTGCTTACGGCACTACCCGAAATCAACGCCCGTTGGCTGCTGCTGGGAGAGGGCGAAATGCTCACCCCGAGCGGAACGGCTACCATTCGTCAGGGCGTATTCGCCCACATTGAGCAGGTGCTGAACATAGAACGCTACCTGCCGTATATGACCCCAAAGGAACTGAGCGTCACGGAAGCCGCCCTGCTGAAAGGGACTGCGCCCGTGTTCGGTCAGGAGCGCATTGACGAATGGGAAAGACGCATAGCTGAGCGCGAGGGGCTGATACGTGAGAAATTCGAGCAGGCACAACAAAAACAGGAGGGTAAATCATGCAGACAGCCGATAGCCAACGAATAATAGGACGGTTCTTCGAAGCCCTGCAGAGGCTCAAAACAGACCGCAAGATACGGGGGAAGCAGACATTCACCCGTGAGCACGAAATCAACAGGTGGAACATGAACACGCTGGAGAAAGACCACTCACGCGACATATTCCAGCCAGCTTGGCTGACCTACCTCGTCGAGGACTACGACGTATCGGCGCAGTGGCTTCTCACTGGCAAGGGGGAGTTCTACCGCAAAAAGAAAGCGGAGAGCAAATAACGCACTCCGCTGTTCCTTATCCCTTATCCTTATCCTTGTCCTCGCCGCCGCCGACCGTCGTGGGAAGAATGCTTGGTATGGCAGCGACCGCCGCCTGCTTGTTCTTATCCATTACACGGGCGTAAATCTGTGTCGTGCCTATCTCGCGGTGTCCGAGCAGCTTGCTCACCACGTAGAGGTCTGTGCCGATGTCGAGCATCATAGTGGCGAACGTATGACGGGCGCAGTGGAACGTGATTTTCTTGTCTATGCCAGCCCGTAGCACCCACTCCTGAATAGCCTTGTTCGTGCAGGTCGGGGAATGTATGTTCGAGAACGGGTGGTCGGTAGGGTTGCCGCGTTCCCCCATAAGGACGCGAGCCTCCTGCGTGATGTCGAGGTACTCCTGCCCCTTGGTTTTCTTCTGCTTGAATATGAGCCGCGTGAACTCGCCCTGTTCGTACACGTCGCCCCAGGTGATGCGCAGAACGTCAGAACGGCGCAGCCCCGTGAGGCAGCTGAATAGGAAAGCCGCCTTTATTTGTGGGTACTCGCAGTCCACCTGCGCGAGCCGTTTCACCTCGTCGATAGTCAGGTACATTCGCGTTCCCTCCTCAGCCTTGAAGCCCTCAATGCCGCGCAGGGGGTTGTATGGTATGATGCGCTCCTCGAACGCCTGATTGATGCAGGCTCGTAGCTTGTTGAAGTAGCTCACCTTGCTGTTACGGGCGAGGGGCTTGTCCTTGAGCCTCTTGCGTATGTCGTGGTGCCAAGCGACCGCGTCGTGTTCGAGGTAGTCCTTGAAGCCCTGCACCCATTCGGGCGTGATGTCGGCAAAGGTCAGCGACTCCCTCCCGTCGTAGATTTTAAGGTGGTGGTAGCAGCTCCGCCAGTTGCCCCAGTTACCGCCCTTTTCCTCACCCCGACGCCGCTCCACCATAGCGCGGTAGTAGTCGTAGAAGTTGGTCTCAGTCGCGTATGCGCTCTTGAAGCCGTACACGCCGTTGCGGAGTTCCACTACACGCTTGGCGCGGATAGCGTCCGCGAGGCGCAGGGTCTCCTTGTTCTTCTCCTTGTCCGCCCGTGTCCGCTCAGGGACGAGGTACAGTTTCAGGTACTCATACGAGCGCACACCGTTGATGTAGATGTCGAGGTACAGCGTCGTGTTCCCCGACGGCATTTTACGCTGCCGTAGTTTGATAGGTTCTTTAGAGTCGTTCATCTTGTTGCTAATTTGTTGCTTACTACATTACGAGCAACAAAACTACAACAAATAAACAACAATTCGGGTATAAACCAAGATAAATATCAGCACAAAATAAAATCAAGCGAAAACGCTGTGTCTGTGCACGTTGTTTCGCTTGATTTATATTTGACTTGTATGCGAAATACATTTCGCTTTCCGTCCGTTACTTTCCGACGTAAAATTAGGCAAAAATCCGGCAGGACGGATCGCCTCGGCCGAAAAAAAGCGCGCCTCGGACTTTCAGTCACCGTCCAACCTCCCGCCACTTTGGGGTGCGAGGGCTGCTTTGCCGCAAAGAGTCGGAAGACACCGTCCGACAGCGGCAAGATCTCCGTACGACAGCATCGAAAGCATCGGAGGGCACGTTCCTGCCGCATCAGCAAGGGAGTTCGGACCGGCGTTAACGCGCAAAAAAGATCCCGCGGACGGCAAAGAGGTCGACATCCCCCAGCACGAGCGATCCCGAGGCCCGTTGCGGATCGTAGACCCAGACCTCGTGCCGACCGTCGGTGTCGGTCAGCACGCCGATTCGGACCGCAGGTTGCGGATCGGCATCGCCCGCTTCGGCCGGAAGCATGCACTGGGTCATCGACAGCACCCGTCCCTCGACCAGAAGGTCGGCCTCCCCGAGGGTCGGCGCCAATTCGAGGGTCGTCGGATCGAGCGGCTGAAACCAGGTGAGATCGTCATGCAGCACGGCATAGCCGCCCACGCGCTCCCATTGCGAGGGGTTGTCGGCGGCGGGCCGCAGCGTCCAGTAGGGGAGCAGCGTCCGCGACTCGACGGCCGGACCGAGCAATGCCCGGGAGCCCGACATCGGCAGGACGAGCGGCGAGAGCGTACCGTCGTCGTTGCGCACGGCAAGCAGCAGGGCGTTGAATGCAAAGACAAAGGGCTGGCGGACGATGCGGTCGGCGGTGACCCCTTCGGGCAGCTGCCATGCGCGGGGGAGGGAACCGCCGGAGAAGCAGAGCCTGTCGTCGCGGACGAAGAGCCCGGCTACGGTCGATTCGGAAACCGCCCCCACAAGCAGACACCCTTCGCCCTGAATCTCCGTCTGACGGGTCACCAGATCCAATTCGACGAGTTGTCCGTCGGCTATACCGCAGGCCGTGCCCGGGCCGAAGCGGCCGACGACGCACTCCAGCGTCAGATCGGTCGTGAGAACCTCTTCGCGCAGGTCGGCCGACCCGTACATCGGACAGGCGGCCACGATGGTTCCGCCGCCGGGGATCGCCGACAGCGTATGGAGCGAGATTTCGTGACGGACGCCGTCGCCGGTGCGGATCGTTCCCAGCCGCTGGAAGAGGCCGCTGCGGAAGAGCAGCACGTTGACCGTTGCGGGAGGGTAGTGCCCCGGCACGAGGAAGCTGATCGACGTATCGGTGCGGCCGGTCACCGTTCCCCGAATCCCCTTGGCCGAGCCGTTCGGAGCGAACTCCTCCGAACCCTCGCTCCAGAAGACCTCGAACCAGATCTCGTCGCCCGCCGCGAAACCGACGGCACGGACCGTCACCTCGTCGCCCGGGGTGAAGCGTTCGCCCGCGGGCATCTCGACCTCCGTCACCAGCTCTTCGGCCGGATGCTCCACCTTCAGGCCGCACCCTGCAAGCAGAGCGCACAACAGCACACCTATCGTAATTTTCCACATGTTCGTTTTCAGGGATTTTCAGGGATTTACACACGCCGGACAGGACTCCGTCGCCTTGCCGGACGGCGGGGCTCGATCACAAAGATCGGATTTTGAGCCGGGTTGTGCAAGGTTTTCGCCGCTTTTTTCTATCTTTGACCGCCCGGCACCGCGCGAACACCGACACATCGAAAAGTGTGTTTTGATTTGCCCCGGCGCCCGACTTTCACTATCTTTACCGAGCTAAACCCGAAAAAACATGAAAAAATTCCGATTGATGCTTGCAGCCTTCGCCGCCGTGGCCACCTACGGCGCGGTGTCGGCCTGCACCAACTTCATCGTCACGCGGGGCGCCTCGACCGACGGTTCGGTCATGGTGACCTATGCGGCCGATTCGCACGCCCTCTACGGTGCCCTCTACCACACCCCCGGCGGCAAACACGCAAAAGGCGCCATGCTGCCCGTCTATGAATGGGATACGGGCCGCTATCTGTGCGACATCCCGCAGATCCGCCAGACGTGGTCCACCGTGGGCAACATGAACGAACACTCGCTCATCATCGGCGAAACGACCTACGGCGGCCGCGAAGAGCTCGTCGACACCACGGGCCGCATCGACTACGGTTCGCTGATCTACATCGCCCTGCAGCGCGCCCGCACGGCCCGCGAAGCCATCGGCGTGATTGCCGAACTGGCCAATACCTGGGGCTACGCCTCGAGCGGCGAGTCGTTCTCGATCGCCGATCCGAACGAAGCCTGGATCATGGAGTTCATCGGCAAGGGCTACAAGGACGACGGCAAGGGGGGCAACGCCCGCCGCGGCATCGTCTGGGTGGCCCGCCGCATCCCCGACGGCTACGTCTCGGGACACGCCAACCAGGCCCGCATCACCACCTTCCCGAAGGATGACCCCGAAAACTGTCTCTATGCCCCCGACGTGGTGGAGTTCGCCCGCGAAATGGGCTACTTCGACGGCACGGACGAGGAGTTCAGCTTCGCCGACGCCTACTGCCCGGCCGATTTCAGCACCGTACGCAGCTGTGACGCCCGCGTGTGGGCCTTCTTCCGCACGGTGGCCGACGGCATGGACGAATACGAGGACTACGCCATGGGCTACAACCTCCAGAAGCGGCTGCCGCTGTGGGTGAAACCCGCACACAAGGTCTCGCCCAAACAGCTCTTCGACTGCATGCGCGACCACTACGAAGGAACCCCGATGGACATGACGAAGGATCTCGGTGCCGGTGGCCACAACTGTCCCTACCGCTGGCGTCCGATGACGTTCGAAGTCGACGGCGTGGAGTATCTCAACGAGCGCGCCACGGCCACGCAGCAGACCGGTTTCTGGTTCGTCGGCCAGGCCCGTGCGGACCGTCCGGCCGATACGGGCATTCTGTGGTTCGGGGTCGACGATGCCGCCACGTCGTGTCTGACGCCGATCTTCTGCTCGGCGCAGGAGGTGCCCGAGTGCTTCCGCGAGGGCAACGGCTCGATGCTCGAATATTCGCCCACGTCGGCCTTCTGGCTCTTCAACCGCACCACGAACTTTGCCTACATGCGCTACGACATGATCTCGGCCGATATCCGCAAGGTCACCGACCAGTGGGAAAATACCCGCCTCGAGGAGATGGAGACCCTGCCGGCCCGCATCGGCAAGATGTCGGCGGAGGCCCGCCGCAACTACCTCACCGAGGTGAGCGTCGTAACGGCCCAGGAATTGTTCGACCGCTGGCAGCGGCTGAACGGCTATCTGCTGGTCAAGTACATGGACGGCAACGTCAAGAGCGAACACGGCGACGTGCTGTCGTTCCTCGACGGCGACGGCTCGGCGGCCCACTTCGTCGACAACGGAAACGGCCGTCAGATTCCCGACCGGATCCAGTTCCCGGGCTACAACGAAAAGTGGAAACGGGCCGTGGCCGCCGATAACGGCGAGGTGCTGCGCGTCCGCAAATAGCCTCCGAAATCGACCTTGAACCTTAAACGAACAAAGATGAAATACGACATTCTGATCGTCGGCAGCGGCCCCGGCGGATATGTGGCCGCCATCCGGGCCGCGCAACTGGGCCGCAAGGTGGCCCTCGTGGAGCGGGCCGATGTGGGCGGCGTCTGCCTCAACTGGGGCTGCATCCCTACCAAGGCGCTGCTGAAAAGCGCCCAGGTTTTCGGCTACTGCAGCCACGCCG
The DNA here is from genome assembly GCF_944320325.1 of Alistipes megaguti. Lineage (NCBI taxonomy): Bacteria > Pseudomonadati > Bacteroidota > Bacteroidia > Bacteroidales > Rikenellaceae > Alistipes > Alistipes megaguti. The sequence goes on along the minus strand of NZ_CALUHA010000002.1, from coordinate 140,569 downwards.
AACAGTACGGACTCGAGGTCGACGGCACGGTCCGCCCGAACCTCGAAAAGATCGTCGCCCGCTCGCGCACCGTGGCCGAAACCATGTCGCGCGGCGTACAGTTCCTGCTCAAGAAGAACGGCATCGACCTGATTGCGGGCTTCGGCCGCCTCACGGCACCGGGCCGGGTCGACGTCGACGGCACGGAGTATGAGGCCGACCACATCATCCTGGCCACCGGAGCCCGTCCGCGCGAGATGCCCTTCATGCCCGTCGACGGCGAGCGGGTGATCACCTCGCGGCAGGCGCTGGCCATGACCCGGCTGCCCGAGACGATGATCGTCGTCGGTTCGGGAGCCATCGGCAGCGAGCTGGCCTGGTTCTACGCCGCGCTGGGCGTCAAGGTAACGGTCATCGAGTATCTTCCGCGGATGATGCCCCTCGAGGACGAGGAGGTTTCGAAGGCCATGGAGCGCGCCTTCCGCAAGATGCGCGCCGCAGTGCTCGTCGGAACGACCGTCAAGCGGGTGAGCGTCAACGCCGAGGGGCGTTGCGACGTGGAGATCGAGGGCAGGAAGGGTGCCGAGACCCTCTCGGCCGATGTCGTGCTGTCGGCCGTGGGCATTCAGCCGAACATCGAGGGGATCGGCCTCGAGGAGCTGGGTGTCGAGGTCGAGCGCGGCAAAATCAAGGTTGATCCCTTCTACCGGACCAACGTCCCGGGCATCTACGCCATCGGCGACATTGTGCCGGGACCGGCGCTGGCCCATGTGGCCTCGGCCGAGGGCATCTGCTGCGTGGAGGCCATCTGCGGCCTTGCACCCGAACCGGTCGACTACTCGACCATCCCGTCGTGCGTCTTCACGCAACCCGAGGTGGCGTCGGTGGGCATGACCGAGCAGCAGGCCGTCGAACGCGGTCTGGCAGTCAAGATCGGCCGCTTCCCCTTCACGGCCTCGGGCAAGGCTACGGCCGCGGGGGATCGCGACGGATTCGTGAAGCTGATCTTCGACGAGGAGGATCACCTGCTGGGAGCCCATCTGGTCGGCGCCTCCGTAACGGAGATGCTGGCCGAACCGACCCTGGCCCGCCGTCTGGGCGCCACGGCCCACCAGATCGCCCGTACGATCCACGCCCATCCGACGATGAACGAAGGGGTGATGGAGGCAGCCGAAGCGGCCCTCGGAGCTGCCATTCATCTCTGACGAAGGCCGGCGGGAAACCGCTTGTCCCTATCCCTATATAAATACAGGAGCCACCCTTTGTCGGGGTGGCTCTTGTGCATTTGTGGGGGGGCTATTGGTATTCGGAGGTTCGGGAACAGCCGTTTGGTGCTGAAATCCGGAGGGGCGGGAGCGGTTATTTGCTTCTGAAACCCGGTAAGGCCCGGCCGCCCTTAAAACCGGTCTCTTGGACCGGCGCCCCTAGAACCGGCTTCTTAAGCCGGTGAAGATCTCGGCAGGGTAGCGCACGTCGCTCAGGAAGAGCCCCTGCGCCGGAGCCCCGGCACTCGACCGCGAAAGGTCGCGGCTGGCAACAATCGCACGAAAATCCTCCGGCGTATAACGCCCCCGGCCCACGTCGACCAGCGTCCCGACGATCGACCGTACCATGTTGCGCAGGAAGCGGTCCGCGCGGATCGTGAAGCACAGCACACCCCGTTCGTCGACCGTCCAGCGGGCCTGTCGCACGTGGCAGATATTGGTCTTGTTGTTCGAATTGAGCTTGGCAAACGAGGTGAAATCCTCGAACTCGAGCAGCAGGGCCGCCGCACGGTTCATCCGCTCGAGGTCCAGCGGCACGTAGTACTGCCACGTCAGATGACGCGTGAAGGGGTTTTTGTGCGGTTCGATATAGTAGCGGTACTCGCGCTCGCGGGCGTGGAAGCGGGCGTGGGCATCGTCGGCCACGGGCGTAAGGCTCCAGACCGAAATGTCGCCCGGAAGCAGGAAATTCGCCTTGTAGACCACCTGTTCGGGATGGTCGATCGGCCGGCCGAAGTCGAAATGCGCCACATAATAAGAGGCATTGACCCCCGTATCGGTGCGGCCCGCCCCGGTCACCTCAACCGGTTCGCGCAGCAACGTTGTCAGGGCCCGTTCGAGGGTCTGCTGCACCGACGGCTGGTCGGGTTGCCGCTGCCACCCGCAGTAGGCGGCCCCCAGATAGCGGAGTTCGATGAAATAACGCATGGGAGGTATTTTTCCGACAAAGATAGCGAAAGTCGCGGACCACGACAAACCTCCGGCGGCGTTTTTGACGCAAAGCGCCCTGCCGGAAAAAGATCCCGCCCCGCGGCATACGATAAACACCGCCCGCGACGTTCAGTTTGCAAATTTATTCGTATCTTTGTCGGAACCGAATTTTTCGAACGAGACACTATGAAGGCTGCAATCATCGGATACGGCAAGATGGGCCGCGAAATCGAACGAATCCTCCGCGAACGGGGACACGAGGTCCGGCTGATCGTCGATCAGGCGAACGTCGGTGAACTGGATGCCGCACACCTCGCAGGGGTCGACGTGGCGCTGGAGTTCACCACCCCGGCCACGGCCTACGACAATATCCGCACCTGTCTGGAGTGCGGTGTGGCCGTCGTGAGCGGCACCACGGGCTGGACCGACCGTCTGGCCGAACTGCAGGATCTCTGCCGCGAACGCGGCGGAGCGATGTTCTACGCCTCGAACTACTGCCTGGGCGTGAATCTGATGTTCCGCCTCAACCGCCAGCTGGCCGCTCTTGTGGGGCGTGTCGGAGGCGGGTACAGCGTCCGCATCGAGGAGGTGCACCACACCCAGAAGAAGGATGCCCCGAGCGGTACGGCCATCACGCTGGCCGAGGGGATCATCGAGAACCTCCCGGGCAAATCCGGCTGGGTGAACTACGCCCCCGGCATCGAACACGCAACGAACCGCGTCGAGCACAGCAAAGATACGCCGGCCGACTGCATCGAAATCCGTTCGGTACGCGAGGGTATGGTCCCGGGCATCCACACCGTGACCTACGAGTCGGAGGACGATCGTCTCGAACTGCGCCACGAAATCAAGAACCGCCGCACGCTGGCCCAGGGTGCGGTCGTCGCCGCCGAATTCCTCTGCGGAAAGCGGGGCGTCTACGGCATGGACGACCTGTTGAAATAGTTGAAACAATCGCTACAAGATGCAAAAAATCAAGGCTTTTTTCGGTAACAAGTGGGTCGGATTCACCTTTTCGGCCCTGCTTTATACCCTCTGGTTCGTCGTCTGGACCGGAAATCTCTGGCTGCTCCTCGGACTGCCGATCATCTACGACCTCTACATCTCGAAGCTCTTCTACCGCTACGTCTGGCACCGCAATGCGGAGTTGTGTCAGAAAAACAAGGTGTACAAGACTGTCTACGAGTGGGTCAACGCCATCATCTTCGCCACGGTCGTCGCTTCGCTCGTGCACATCTTCATCTTCCAGATGTATGTGATCCCCACCTCGTCGATGGAGAAGTCACTCCTGGTGGGCGACTACCTCTACGTGAGCAAGGTCTCCTACGGACCCCAAATGCCCAACACGCCGCTGTCGTTCCCGTTCGTCCACCATACGATGCCCTTCTCGCAGACCAAAAAGTCCTTTTCCGAGGCCATCAAGTGGCCCTATCACCGCCTGAAGGGTCTCAAGCCCATCCGCCGCAACGACGTGGTGGTCTTCAACTTCCCGGCCGGCGACACCGTGCTGCTCGAAAACCAGTCGGTGACCTACTACGACGTGCTGCGCGGATTCGAGGAGTCGTTCGGCAAGGAGGAGGGACGCAAACGCCTCAACGAAAAGTACACGGTCATCAGCCGCCCGGTGGACAAGCGCGAAAACTACATCAAGCGCTGCGTGGCGCTGCCCGGCGATTCGCTCGTGATCCGCGACGGACAGGTCTATGTCAACGGCACGGCCCAGGAGCCCATACCCGGACTGCAAAGCTCCTACATCGTACAGACCAACGCCCCCTTCACGCAGTATGCACTGGACAACCTCGGCATCACGGAGTACAGCGGAAACGGTGCGGCCTACTACATGTCGCTGACCGACGAGGCCGCCCGCAAGATCGAGGCCTCGAGCAACGTCATCTCCATACGCAAATACATCTACTCGCCCTCGACCGACGTCTTCCCGCAGTGGGACGACGCCCGCTGGAGCCAGGACAACTACGGTCCGATCTGGATCCCGAAGAAGGGCGCCACGGTCGAGCTTACGACCGAAAACCTGCCCTTGTACCGCCGCATCATCGAGGCCTACGAAGGGCATGAGCTCGAAGTGCGCGACAGCGTGATCCGCATCGACGGAGCCCCCGCCTCGCAGTACACCTTCGCCATGGATTACTACTGGATGATGGGCGACAACCGCCACAATTCGGCCGACTCGCGCTTCTGGGGATTCGTCCCCGAGGACCACATCGTCGGCAAGGCCTCGTTCGTCTGGCTGTCGCTCGACGCCAACCGAAAGTTCCCGTCGAACATCCGCTGGGAGCGCCTCTTCCGGAAAGTGCGATAGGCAATGGAGGCCGACGATCTCTACCGCACCGTGGCCCGGGAGGCCGAGGCCGCCTGCCGCGAACGGAGCAGCAAGTTCCTGTCGTGGATCTTCCCCGTCCGCTCGGAGGAGGAGATCCGACACCACCTCGACGCGTTGCGCAAACGCTTCTTCGACGCCACGCACCACTGTTACGCCTGGCGTCTGGGTCCCCGGGGCGAGGCGTTCCGCGCCAACGACGACGGCGAACCCTCGGGTACGGCCGGGAAACCGATCCTCGGGCAGCTGCTGTCGAACGACCTGACGGACTGTCTGATCGTTGTGGTTCGCTACTTCGGCGGCACGAAACTCGGCGTACCGGGGTTGATTGCCGCCTACCGAGAGTCGGCCGCCGCAGCCATCGAGGCCGCCCGGATCGTCGAACGGACGGTGGACCGCACGGTGACGGTCGATTTTCCCTATGTGGCGATGAACGACATCATGCGCGTGGTCAAGGAGCTGCAGCCCCGCATCGAAGCACAGGAATTCGACAACCTCTGTACCATGCGGCTCACGATCCGCGAAACTCTGGCCGACCGTCTCGAAGAGCGGCTCCGCAAGGCCGGCGGATCACTCCGCGACCGGGCGTGAAAACGGCGGAGGGGAATAGAGGAGGCAGAAACGACGGGCCGGGCATGGATACAGCAGAGGTCGGGCGTGAGAAAGACGGAGGATGAACGTGAAAGACGGGGCCCGGGCGAGGAAACGACAGAGGCCGGAGCATCGCCGGATGAAACAACACACAGAAAACAGATTGCTGAAACGGCCGCTGCATTGGGCCGAACCGATATGGAAAAACACGAAAACTGCATATATATCAAGGGGGCTCGGGTCCACAACCTGCGCAACATCTCGCTCGAGATCCCGCACGAAAAACTGGTCGTCATCACCGGTCTGTCGGGATCCGGAAAATCGACCCTGGCCTTCGACACGATCTTTGCCGAAGGGCAGCGCCGCTACGTGGAGAGCCTCTCGGCCTATGCCCGGCAGTTCCTCGGAAAGATCAACAAGCCGGATGTCGACATCATCGAGGGGATTGCCCCGGCCATCGCCATCGAGCAGAAGGTCAATACGCGCAACCCCCGCTCGACCGTCGGCACGACGACCGAGATCTACGACTATCTGAAACTGTTGTTCGCCCGCGCGGGCCACACCTTCTCGCCCGTCTCGGGACAGGAGGTGCGCTGCTACTCGACGGACGACGTGGCCGAATACCTTCTGGCCCACGACGGAGAGCGGGTCATCATCGCCGCTCCGCTGGTGCTGACGAAGGGGCAGGGGATCATCGAGAAGCTCACGCTGCTGCTTTCGGACGGCTTCATGCGCGTCTACGTGGAGGGCGAAACGAAACTCATCGAGGAGCTGCTGCCCGAAATCGGCCCCGACACGAAGCCCGAGTCAATCCATCTGATCGTCGACCGGCTGCGTGTGCACAACGACGAGGAGACCCCGACCCGTGTGCGCGACTCCGTGGCAAGGGCCTTCTCCTACGGCGACGGAGTCTGCGAGACGATCACCGACGAGGGACTGAAGAGCTTTTCGTCGCGATTCGAAGCTGACGGCATCGAGTTCGAACCCCCGACCGAGCACCTCTTCAGCTTCAACAACCCGCTGGGGGCCTGCCCCCGCTGCGAGGGTTACGGCAAGGTGATCGGCATCGACGAGGATCTGGTCATCCCCGACAAGAGCAAGACCATCTACGAGGATGCCATCGCCTGCTGGCGCGGCGAGACGATGCGCCGCTGGAAACAGCAGCTCATCGACAACGCTTCGAAATTCAACTTCCCGATCCATACGCCGTTCCACGAGCTGACCCCCGCCCAAAAGCGGCTGCTGTGGCGCGGAAACCAGTATTTCCACGGTCTGGACGAATTCTTCCAGTACATTGACTCCGAGCGGAGGAAGATTCAGTTCCGCGTGATGAAGGCCCGCTACACGGGCAAGACCGTCTGTCCCGAGTGCGGCGGTTCGCGCCTGCGCAAGGAGGCCCTCTACGTCAAGGTCGGCGGCCGAACGATCGCCGATCTGGTGCGCATGCCCGTCGACGAACTGATCGGCTTCTTCGCCGCGCTGCAGCTCGACGAACACGACACGAAGACCGCCTCGCGCATTCTGGTCGAGCTCCGCAACCGCCTGCAGTACCTCTCGGACGTGGGACTCGGCTATCTGACCCTCGACCGGCTGTCGTCGACCCTCTCGGGCGGCGAGAGCCAGCGCATCAACCTCTCCACGTCGCTCGGCAGCAACCTCACCGGCTCGATGTACATCCTCGACGAACCCTCGATCGGTCTGCACCCCCGCGACACGAACCGCCTGATCGGCGTGCTGAAGCAGCTGCGCGATCTGGGCAACACGGTGATCGTCGTCGAACACGAGGAGGAGGTGATCCGCGCCGCCGACTGGATCGTCGACATCGGCCCCGGGGCCGGTTACAACGGCGGGCAGGTGGTCTTCAACGGCACGCTGCCCGACCTGCTGAAGTGCGACCGCAGCCTGACGGCCGACTACCTCACGGGACGCCGTCAGATCCCCGTCCCGGAGAGCGTCCGCGGCTGGAGCCAGTGGATCACCATCCGCGGCGCCCGCGAAAACAACCTCAAAAACATCGACGTGCGCATCCCGCTCGGCGTGATGACCTGCATCACCGGAGTCAGCGGCTCGGGCAAGTCGTCGCTGGCCAAGGGGATTCTCTACCCGGCGCTGCGGCGCATGCTCTACGACACGGGGCTGAAACCCGGCGACTTCGACGGGCTGGAGGGCGACGTGCGGCTCCTCAAGTCGATTGAGATGGTCGACCAGAACCCCATCGGCAAATCCTCGCGCTCGAATCCCGTCACCTACATCAAGGCCTACGACGAGATCCGCAAGCTGTTCGCCGACCAGCCCTATGCCCAACACAACGGCCTCGGACCGGCGGCATTCTCGTTCAACGTCGCCGGAGGCCGCTGCGAGGAGTGTCAGGGCGAAGGGGTCATCAAGGTCTCGATGCAGTTCATGGCCGACGTCGAGCTGGTCTGCGAGGCCTGCGGCGGAAAGCGTTTCCGCGACGAAATCCTCGAGGTCAAGTACCGCGACAAGTCGATCTATGACGTGCTCGAAATGACCGTCGACGAAGCCATCGCCTTCTTCGGCGAGGATCTGCGCAACGCCACCTGCCGGCGGATCGTCGAGCGGCTGCAGCCGCTGCAGGATGTCGGGCTGGGCTACATCAAGCTCGGGCAGTCGTCGTCGACCCTCTCGGGCGGCGAGAGCCAGCGCGTCAAGCTGGCTTCGTTCCTGACGAAGGATGCCGCGCAGGGCGGCGTAATGTTCATCTTCGACGAACCCACCACCGGCCTGCACTTCCACGACATCTCGAAGCTGCTGGCGGCGTTCAACGCCCTGATCGAACGCGGACACACGATCGTCATCGTCGAACACAACATGGACATCATCAAGTGTGCCGACTGGGTCGTCGACCTGGGGCCCGAGGCCGGCGAGGCGGGCGGGCGCGTCGTCTTCGAGGGGACGCCCCGCGAGCTGATCCACTGCCCCGGAAGCCACACCGGCGAGTTCCTCCGCCGCCACATCGAACACTGACGCCCGGACCGGGAGGAGCAGGATAGTCCCCGCCCCGGCCGCGCGTCGCAATGACACGCATAGCGAACTTTCATGATGGAATTCCATACCTACACGCTGCCCAACGGAATCCGCGGCATCCACCGCCAGGTCCACGGATCGGTGGCCCACTGCGCGCTGGTCATCGGCGCCGGAAGCCGCGACGAACTCCCCTCGGAGTACGGGCTGGCCCACTTCACCGAACACGCCTTCTTCAAGGGAACCGAACGCCGCCGCGCCTGGCAGGTCAACTGCCGCCTCGAAAACCTCGGCGGCGAGCTGAACGCCTTCACCACCAAGGAGGATACGACAATCCACGCCACGACGCTCCGCGGCGACTTCGCCAAGGCCGCCGAACTGATCGCCGACATCGCCTTCCACTCAACCTTCCCCAACCGCGAGCTGGAGCGCGAAAAGGAGGTGATCGTCGACGAAATCAACACCTACAAGGATTCGCCCGCCGACCTGATCTACGACACCTTCGAGGATCTGCTGTTCGAGGGTTCGCAGCTCGGTCACAACATCCTGGGCCGCAAGGTCGCCCTGGCCCGCTACGACGGAGAGGCGATCCGCGCCTTCACGCGGCGCATGCATACCACCGACCGCATGGTCTTCTCGTCGATCGGCAACTTCTCGCCCCGGGTGGCCGAGGCCGTCGCGGCACGTTACTTCGGCGGCGAGGCATCGACCCTGTGCCGCGGCGAAAGGGTAGCCCCAACCCCATGTACCCCCTTCGAGAAGAGCATCGCACGCCACACCCACCAGACCCACTGCATCATCGGCTGCCGCGCCTACGACATCGCCGACGAGCGACGACTGCCCCTGGCCCTGCTGGTCAACATCCTCGGCGGACCGAGCGCCAACTCGCTGCTCAACATGGTCATCCGCGAACGCCACGGGTTATCGTACAACATCGAGGCCTCCTACACCCCCTACGGCGACACGGGGATCGTGGCCATCTACTTCAGTTCGGAGCACGCCAATGCCGCGCAGTGCATCGAACTCATCGAGGAGCAGTTGCACAAACTGCGCACCACACCCCTCTCGCCCCGTCAGCTCTCGATGGCCAAGAAGCAGTTCATCGCCCAGCTGGCCATCTCGAGCGAAAGCAACGAAAGCTACATGCTCAGCGCCGGCAAAAGCCTGCTCTGCCACGACGAGGTCGACACCATGGAGCAGGTCTACACCAAGATCCGAGCCCTGACGGCCTCGCAGTTGACCGAGGTGGCCGAGGAGCTCTTCTCAAAGATGTCGCGGCTCATATACAGATAATTATGGAGGCTCTCGAACGATACGTACACGAACATTCGGCTCCCGAGGAGGAGCTGTTGCACGAACTGGACCGTGAAACCAATCTGCGGGCCGTGGCCCCCCGCATGCTGTCGGGCCACATTCAGGGCCGGCTGCTGGAGATGCTCGTGCGGATGATCCGTCCGCGGCGGGTGCTCGAAATCGGCACCTTCACGGGCTATTCGGCCCTCTCGATGGCCGCAGGTCTGGACGACGAAGCCCGGTTGGACACCATCGAGGTCGACGACGAACTCGAAGAGTTCACCCAATCGTGGTTCGACCGCTCGCCCCACGGCCGCAAGATCCGTTTCCTCATCGGATCGGCCCTCGACGTAGCTCCCCGGCTGGGCGAGGTCTACGATCTGGTCTTCATCGACGGCGACAAGCGCGAATATCCCGACTACTACCGCATGCTGATGGGCGACAACGGCTCCCCGAAGCTGGTGCACAGCGGTTCGGTCCTCATTGCCGACAACATCCTCTGGTCGGGGAAGGTCGTCGAACCCGTCGCCCACGGCGACCGCCACACGCAGGCCCTCATGGAGTTCAACCGCTTGGTGGTCGAGGATCCCCGCGTGGAGAATGTCATCGTCCCGCTGCGTGACGGGCTGAATCTCATCCGGGTCAACTGACCGCCGGGTCTCATTGGTCTCTCCGGTATTGCCGGAGCTTTCTGAACAAACTCAAAAAAGCGATATACGGTTATGGAAATCAAGGAACTGCAGGAACGGGTCGACGCCTGGATCAAACAATACGGCGTACGCTACTTTTCGGAACTCACAAACATGGCCTGCCTCACGGAGGAGGTGGGGGAGTTGGCCCGCGTCATGGCCCGCACCTACGGCGACCAATCGTTCAAGGCGGGCGAGAAGGCCAATCTGGCCGACGAGATGGCCGACGTGCTGTGGGTGCTGGTCTGTCTGGCCAACCAGACGGGCGTAGACCTTACGGCCGCCGTCGAGGCCAACTTCGCCAAGAAAACCGCACGCGACAGCGAACGTCACCTCCACAACGCCCGGCTAAAAGCCGGGGTTTAGAGCCCGGTTAAGAACCGGGTGTTAGGGGCTGCGGGAACTTTTCTGGGTTCCGACGGGTGAATCCGCGTCCGGCCCGTATCCGGAAAGCCAGAAAAAGGGGGCTTTCCTCACGGAAAGCCCCTCTCTTTTCTCCGCCCCGCGATGTCCGGGGTTTCGGATTGTATTTCACATTCGGAGGGAGAGCGAAGCACGATCCCTGACCTGCCCCTTGTCTGGCCTGTCCACTCTTGTCTGCCTTGCCCCCCTGCGGATTACTCCAGATGGAGATCCTTCTTGATGCCCTCGATCCTGGCATCCAGCTCGGAGAGCACCTTGTCGTAGTCGGCAACCGATGCCAGCGGAGCCTTCACACCGAAGTAGAACTTGATCTTCGGCTCCGTACCCGACGGGCGTACCGAGACCTTCGTGCCGTCCTCGGTGAACCACTGCAGCACGTTGCTGCGATCCTGCTCGATCGGCGTCTTCACGCCCGTCTTCACGTCGGTCGTCTCCAGCGTCTGGAAATCGTTGATCTTCACCACCGGCGAGCCCAGAATCGTCTTCGGCGGGTTCGAACGGAAGTTCACCATCATCTGCTGGATCTCTTCGGCCCCCTCCTTGCCCTTGCGGACCACCGAGACAAGCCCCTCACGGTAGAAGCCGTACTTCACGTAGAGCTCCTGCAGCCACTCGTAGAGCGTCAGCCCCATCGTATCCATGGCCCAGGCTGCGGCCTCGGCCGCCAGCGAGCAGGCCGATACGGCATCCTTGTCTCGCACGTAGTCGCCGGCCAGGTAGCCGAACGACTCCTCGCCGCCGCCGATGTACTTCGCCTTGCCTTCGTTCTCGCGGATGATCTTGGCGATGTACTTGAAGCCCGTGAGGCAGTCGTAGCACTTCACGCCGAAGTGCTCGGCCACGGCGTTGGCCATCTGCGACGTCACGATCGTCTTGACGACATACTGGTTGCCGTTCAGTTCGCCACGCTCGGCCCAGCGCGTCAGCTGGTAGCTCATCAGCAGAACCAGCGTCTGGTTGCCGTTCAGCAGCACGTACTCGCCCTTCTTGTTGCGCAGCGCCACGCCGATACGGTCCGAATCGGGGTCCGTAGCCAGTACCAGATCAGCCCCTTCCTTGGCAGCCAGTTCGATGGCCATCGACATCGTCTTGCGCTCCTCGGGGTTCGGCGACTCAACGGTCGGGAAGTTGCCGTCGATAACGGCCTGCTCCTTGACCATGATCACGTTCGTGAAGCCGAACTTCTTGAGCGACGCCGGAACCAGCCGCACGCCCGCGCCGTGCATCGGCGAGTAGACGATCTTCATGTCGTGGTACTTCCGGATACTCTCGGGCGAAAGCGACAACTCGTGGATGCGATTCAGGTAGATCTCGTCGAACTTCTCGTCGAGGATATGGATGTTCTCGGGGTTCTTGCCCATGAGGACCATATCGATGTCAGTGATCTTCTCCACCTCGGCGATGATGTTCTTGTCGTGCGGCGGGGTGACCTGCGCACCGTCGGTCCAGTAGGCCTTGTAGCCGTTGTACTCCTTGGGGTTGTGTGAGGCCGTGATGACCACGCCCGAATGGCACTTCAACTCGCGGATGGCGAAGCTCAGTTCGGGGGTCGGACGCAGGGCGTCGAAGAGGTAAACATCAAAGCCGTTCGAGGCGAAGATATCGGCCACGCGCTCGGCGAAAAGACGGGAGTTGTTGCGACTGTCGTGAGCCACGGCCACGCGGATCCGTTCGCCCGCGAAGTTCTTCTTCAGGTAGTTCGAAAGCCCCTGCGTGGCGGTACCCACCGTATAGACGTTCATACGGTTCGAGCCCACGCCCATGATGCCGCGCAGACCGCCCGTTCCGAATTCCAGGTCCTTGTAGAAGCTCTCGATGAGCTCATTCATATTATTGTCCATCAAATACTTGACCTGCTTCTTCGTCTCGTCGTCGTAGTGTCCGTCAAGCCACGACTGCGCTTTTTTCAGAACCAACTGTTCCAGTTCGTTTGCCATAGTTTTATTGGTTTTATTTATAAATTTGATCTTGGCTGTCCCAAAAATTTTATATGCAAATATAACAAATAAAATTCGATAATTCAATATCAACAAGTTAAATTTCGATCTCCGGAAACCGTTGTTTTTCTATATATAAAAAAAGGAGATTTGCAACCCAATTTCGAGAATCTTTTTACAAAATTATTCACAACTTTGTCGTGTCAAAAATAGTGCAACCCTTGGACATGTTTAACAATTCGCAGACATACAGCGATACGTGGCAACACTGCCTGGACCGAATCAAGGCCCAGACCTCCGAAGAGGAGTTTCGCAAGTGGTTCCAGCCCATCGTGCCACTCGAATTCGACGGCACGACGCTCCGTCTGAGGGTGCCCAACGAGAGCTACGTCCGCCAGATCGAGAAGAACTACATCCCCTTCCTGCGGCCCATCATCTCGCAGCTCTACGGCCAGCAGACCCGGCTTCACTATGCCGTGCCTCGCGCCGCCTCGCAGTCCGTCCCCGTAGCCGCCGATGCCGACACAACGGCCATCGCCCAGTTCAATACGCAGACGAACACCGCAAATATAAAAAATCCGTTCGTCATTCCCGGGCTCAAGAAGATCGTTATCGATCCCCAGCTGAACCCCAACCTGACGTTCGCCACCTTCATCGAGGGCGAGTGCAACCGCCTGGCCCGCTCGGCCGGCATGTCCGTCGCCGTCAACCCCGGAAACAACCCCTTCAATCCCCTATATATATATGGTGATTCGGGGCTCGGGAAAACCCATATCGTCCAGTCCATCGGCCACGAGGTGCGCGAACGTCATCCCGAACTGCAGGTCCTCTACGTCTCGATGAACAAGTTCCAGGCCCAGTTCCAAACCGCCTACAAGAATGGTGAAATCCCCGATTTCATCCACTTCTACCAGATGATCGACGTGCTGATCATCGACGATATCCAGGAACTGACCGGAAAGACCGGTACGCAGAACGCCTTCTTCAACATCTTCAACCACCTGCAGCTGGCCGGCAAGCAGCTGATCCTCACGTCGGACAAGCCGCCCGTCGAGTTGAAGGATATCGAACAGCGTCTGCTGACCCGCTTCAAGTGGGGGTTGTCCGCACAGCTCAACACACCCGATTACGACACCAAACTCAAGATCATCCGCGCCAAGGCCCGGAAGCTCGGCGCCCAGATCTCGGACGAGGTCGTCACCTACCTGGCCGACAACATCTCGGCCAACGTGCGGGAGATTGAAGGAGCCTTGTCGTCGCTGGTGGCAAATGCCTCGTTCCTCGGACGCAAGATCACCACGTCGCTGGCCAAGGAGATCCTGAAGGTCTACGTCAAGATCAACCAGAAGGAGATCACCATCGACCACATCATCGACGTGGTCTGCCAGTACCTCAATCTGGATCACGACCGCTTCAACTCCACCGAGCGTACGCGGGAGATCGCCCAGGCTCGCCAGATCGCCATGTATCTGGCCAAGCAGCACACCAAGGCCCCGCTGACGGCCATCGGATCGGCCATCGGAGGCCGCAACCACGCCACGGTATTGCACTCCTGCAAGGCCGTCACCAACCTCATGGAGACCGACAAGACCTTCCGCCGTCAGGTCGAGGAGATTGAAAAGCGCGCCCTGGCCCAATAAGTCGGGAGGGGGGGGGCAAGTGGGCGCCAGAAAGGCTCCGAATGGAGAAAAAAAGAGCAAACCGCAACTTTATTGTTGCGGTTTTTCCATATCTTTACCCGGTAAAAACGACACCCGCATGGATCAACCCAAGCTCGAACGGCTGCTGCGCCTTATGAAGATGCTCACGGCAAACACCACCTACAACGTCGACCAGCTGGCCGAACGCCTCGCCATGTCGCGCAGGACCGTCTACCGATACATCGACACCTTCCGCGAAGCGGGCTTCGTCATCAAGAAGTCGGGCGACTGCATCCGCCTGGACAAGGAGTCCCCCCATTTCCGCGACATCTCCCAGCTGGTCCACTTTACCGAGGAGGAGGCCGTCATCCTGAAGCGGGCCATCGAGAACATCGACGACACGAACCTGCTGAAGCAGAACCTCAAACGAAAACTCTACTCGGTCTACGACAACCGCTCGCTGGCCGATACGGTCGTGCGCGGCAAGAACGCCCCGAACATCCACCGTCTGATCGAGGCCATCGAGGAGCACCGCCAGGCCGTCCTGCACGGCTACCAGTCGGGCCACGGCGGCGAGGTCCGCGACCGGAGGGTCGAACCCTTCGCCTTTACGACCAACTACGTGCAGGTGTGGTGCTACGACCCCGAAAGCCATTCGAACAAACTCTTCAAGACGGCCCGAATCGGCGAGGTCGAACTCGCCGACTCGCCCTGGGAGTACGAAGCGCAGCACGAGGAGGGGTTCATCGACATCTTCCGCATCCACGGCCAGCAGCGCCACCGCGTGCGGCTCGAACTCGGACTGCTGGCCTACAACCTTCTCTGCGAGGAGTATCCGCTGGCCGAACGCGACATCCGGCCATTGGGTCGCGGACGCTGGATGCTCGACACCGAGGTGGCCGGAATGGCCGGCGTGGGGCGTTTCGTCGTGGGGCTGCTCGACGACATCCGCATCGTCGACTCCCCCGAACTGACCGAATACATCAAAACATACATAGCCAGAAATCTGAAATAACACAACAACGACATGATCGACGAAATTCTCGCATACAACCGGCGTTTCGTCGCCGAAAAGGGTTACGAACGATTCATCACGGACAAATATCCCAACAAACGCATCGCCATCGTCACCTGCATGGACACCCGGCTGGTGGAGCTGCTCCCGGCGGCCCTCGGGCTGCGGAACGGCGACGTGAAGATCATCAAGAACGCCGGCGGAACGATCACCAACCCCTTCGACAGCACGGTGCGCAGCCTGCTCGTGGCGATCTATGAACTGGGCGTCAACGAGGTGATGATCATCGGACACACCAACTGCGGCGTGCAGGGCATGGACAGCGCCGAGATGCAGCACCTGATGAAGCAGCGCGGAATCCCCGAGCACCATATCTCGCTGATGAAGCATTGCGGAATCGACCTCGACCAGTGGCTTCACGGCTTCGACGATACCGAAGCCGCCGTGCTGGAGACCGTGGATCTGGTGCGCAACCACCCGCTCGTCCCCGGCGACATCGTCGTCAAGGGCTACATCATGGACTCCACCACGGGCGAACTGCGTCCGATTCAGGAGCCGGAAGCGGCTGAGAAGTAGGGTCCAGACCGGCTGAAACACGCTGCCGGTCAGACTGAAAAGCTCCGGAGTATTCCGCTGGTGCGGAGATCCCACGCCGGAAGCGTCCGGGTCGGGACATAGCGGAGAAACCGCCAGGTTCCGGAGCCTGGCGGAATCACGTCAGGACTGAAAACCGGCTTTCATGTAGACCGGATCCGGGCGTCTCGACCGATTTTTTGCGCCTTGACCCGGACGGGATGAAAAAAATTCGGCCCTCACCATTGATGTGTCACAACCTGTCATTCGCAGACTGTTCCTTTGCATCGTGAACCAATAAAAACTTACGATTATGGGAACAGCCTACAAAATCAGATGCAAGCACTGCGGTGCCCGGTTTGACCACTACATGCAGCCCGGTTACGGGGTATTGCCGATGTGCGTCGGCTGCGGCGAGTATGTCGAGACCGAAACGGCCATCCGCTGCCCGGCCTGCCACCGCCGGCTCAACGCCTCGCAGGAGGAGTTCGAAGAGCAGATCGAAGTGACCTATCAGTGGGACTGAGCCAATTTTTCGCCCCGAAAAGCACGGAAATAACCAGAATTTTTCCTACCTTTGAACAACTGATTTTTTCTCGGTAAGACCTATGACAACCTTGCAACCCGGGGATATGGCCCCCGATTTCCGATCCACCACGCAGAATGGTGAGACTCTGACGCTTGCCGACCTGCGCGGACAGCGGACAATCCTCTACTTCTATCCCAAGGACAACACCTCGGGGTGTACGCTCGAAGCCAAAAGCCTCCGCGACGGTAAGGAGGAGCTCGCCCGCATGGGGTTCCGGATCATCGGTGTCAGCCCCGACAGCGAACGCTCGCACCAGAATTTCTGTGCCAGGCACGACCTGAACTTCACGCTGCTGGCCGATACCGACCACTCGGTATGCGAAGCCTTCGGCGTGTGGGCCGAAAAGTCGATGTACGGACGCAAATACATGGGCGTGCTGCGCACGACCTTCATCATCGACGCCGAAGGCCGCATCGAAAAGGTCTTCACAAAGGTCGATACCAAGAATCACTATCAGCAGATCGTCGACGCCTACAAATAACCGAAGCAATGCCCGCTGCGCGACATATCGTCCTGACTGCCTTGCTGTTGATCGCCACCCCGATATCGGGCGACGGGCAGGAGTTGCGGCCGGGCGAAGGTCCCGCAACGAGGAGCTTCCCCCAGATCGGGATCCCGCATGGAGCCATCTCGTTCGGCGTGGAGCCGCTCGATGAAAATATCGGGTGGCTGCGTCTGGAGGTCGACCCCATCGAGAGGGCCCGGCGGAAAATCCATCTCGCCATGCGCGAAAGGGCCCGCGAAAGGGCGCTGGAGAGCCGGACAGAGCAGGGTAGAAGCACGCCGACCGACCCTGGAATTGACGTGGGTGACTGGCGCTTCAGCATCGGCAACAACGGGAACTGGAGTCCCTATCCCGATCGGGAACTCGATGCTCGGAACATCCGTTTTCCGCTGCGGATGAAAACCGACGACCGCACGCCGGCCGAGAAGGCGCTCGAACACATGAGGCAGGAAAAGCGGCAATAGGCAACCGGGCCCCAAGGAGAGGTATCGAGAGAGGGGGAGGGGCAATCACCGGGGGGGGGCAACCGGGCACAAAGGACGGGGTAGCCAATCACCGGAGAGAGGGGGAAAGGCAACCGGGCACAAAGGAAGGGGTAGCCAATCACCGGAGACGGACAACCGGACGCAGGAAGACTACCGGACACAAAGGAAAGGGTAGACGGCCTTCGCGAATGGCCCGGCCGCAGGAAAGTCGGCCGGACCGAACAAAAAAGACAAAGAAAAGTAACAAAGTAACACCTATACACAAAATGGCAGAAAAAGTACCTGTTAACGCGGACAAACTCAAGGTTTTGGACGCGGTGATGCAAAAAATAGAGAAGGACTTCGGAAAAGGCTCGATCATGCGCATGAACAGCACCGAGGTCAACGACATCCCGGTCATCCCCACGGGCTCGATCACTCTGGACATGGCCCTCGGCGTCGGCGGTTACCCCAAGGGGCGTGTCATCGAGATCTTCGGTCCCGAATCCTCGGGTAAAACCACCCTGGCCATCCACGCCATTGCCGAGGCCCAGAAGGCCGGCGGTATCGCCGCCTTCATCGATGCCGAACACGCCTTCGACAGCTATTACGCCCAGAAACTCGGCGTCGATGTCGACAACCTGCTGATCTCGCAGCCCGACAACGGCGAGCAGGCCCTCGAAATCGCCGATTCGCTGATCCGCTCAAGCGCCATCGACATCATCGTCATCGACTCCGTGGCGGCTCTGACCCCCAAGGCCGAAATCGAAGGCGAAATGGGTGACTCGAAGATGGGTCTGCAGGCCCGACTCATGTCCCAGGCCCTGCGTAAACTCACCGCCAGCATCTCCAAAACCAAGACCGTCTGCATCTTCATCAACCAGCTGCGCGACAAGATCGGCGTCGTTTACGGAAACCCCGAGACCACGACGGGCGGTAACGCCCTGAAATTCTACGCCTCGGTGCGGATCGACATCCGCCGCATGTCGGTCATCAAGGACGGCGAAGAGCAGTTGGGTACCCGTACGAAGGTCAAGGTCGTCAAGAACAAGGTGGCACCCCCGTTCAAACGCGCCGAGTTCGACATCATGTTCGGTGAGGGTATCTCCAAGATCGGCGAAATCATCGACCTGGGCGTCGACTACGGGATCATCAAAAAGGCCGGTTCGTGGTTCTCGTACGGCGATCGCAAGATCGGCCAGGGACGCGATGCCGTCAAGGAATTGCTCAAAAACGACAAGGAGCTCGCCGACGAAATCGAACAGAAGGTCCGCGAAGCTCTGAAAAACCCCAAAAAGGAGTAGCCTATGGGATATACTGCCGAGGATGAGGCCCTGATCAAGGAAAAATGGGACGATCTGCTGCTCTCCTGTACCCGAATCTGCAAAAACGATGAGGACTGGAATCTGATCAAACGTGCGTTTTTCCTCGCCAAAGAGGCTCACGAGGGGGTACGGCGCCGCTCCGGCGAACCGTATCTCCTGCATCCTATTGCAGTAGCCAAGATCGTCATCGAGGAGATCGGTCTGGGCGTCAAATCCGTCGTCGCCGCCCTGTTGCACGACGTGGTCGAGGATACGGAGTACACCGTCGAGGACATGGAGCGCATCTTCGGTCCCAAGATCGCCTCGATGGTCGACGGGCTCACCAAAATGTCCGGCGTCTTCAACGCCGACACCTCCGAGCAGGCCGAGTACTTCCGGAAGGTGCTCCTGACCCTCTCGGACGATGTGCGCGTCATCCTGATCAAGATCGCCGACCGGCTGCACAACATGCGAACCCTCGGCTCGATGCCCCTCAACAAGCAGATCAAGATCACCGGCGAGACCATCTACCTCTTCGCGCCGCTGGCCTATCGCCTCGGCTTGTACTCGATCAAAAGCGAGCTGGAGGATCTCTGCATGAAGTATCGCTTCCCACAGCAGTATGCCGAGATCACCCGCAAACTCCAGGAGAGCGAGGCCTCCCGCAAGGAGTTCATCGACAAGTTCAACGCCCCGATCATTGCCGCCCTGAACCGCGACAACATCAACTACGAGATCTCGGGCCGCGTCAAGAGCGTCTACTCCATCTGGAGCAAGATGCAGCGCAAGCAGATCTCCTTCGAGGAGATTTACGACCTGTTTGCCATCCGGATCGTCTTCAAGCCCCTGCCGTTCCCCTCGGAAAAGACCCAGTGCTGGCAGATCTACTCGACCATCACCGACATCTACACCCCCAAGCCCGACCGGCTCCGCGACTGGATCTCGATGCCCAAGGCCAACGGATACGAGGCGTTGCACTCGACGGTCATGGGACCCGACGGCGTCTGGGTCGAGGTGCAGATCCGCACCCAGCGCATGGAGGATATCGCCGAGCGCGGTTTCGCCGCCCACTGGAAATACAAACACGCCACCATCTCGCAGGACGAGGACGAATTCGACAAGTGGCTCAAGCAGATCCGCGCGGCGCTGAACAGCCCGACGGAGAATGCCGTCGACTTCCTGGATAACTTCAAGTTATCGCTGTATACGTCAGAGATTGTGGTATTTACACCGAAAGGGGAGGCTCGGAAAATGCCCTACGGCGCCACGGCCCTCGACTTCGCGTACGATATTCACTCGAAGATCGGCAACAACGCCATCAGCGCCAAGATCAACCACAAGCTCGAGCCCATCACCACGCAGATCAACAGCGGCGATCAGATCGAGATCATCACAGCCGACACGGCCCGTCCGAAACCCGAATGGCTCGATGTGGTCACCACGGCCAAGGCCAAGCAGGCCATCAAGAGCTTCCTCAAGCGCGAGCGCCAGAACAACATCGAGCGCGGCATGCAGATGCTCGACGAAAGGATGAAATCCCTGAACGTCAAGCTCAGCGGACGCGTCCTGCGCAAAATCGTCCCCATTTACGACTGCAGCAACAAAGAGGAGCTCTACAGCAAAATCGGAGCCGGTATCGTGACGCTTGAGAATCTCGACAAGGCCCTCAAGGTCAACGCCAAAAGCAAAATACTCAAGTTCTGGACCCTCTTTATCCCCAAGAAGGAGGAGGACGAGGGGGACGATACGACGCAGACCGACGGCGAGATCACCCCTTCATCGACGTCGGATGCCTCGGCTGAACCACAGTTCGAAATCGCCGAGTGCTGCAAGCCTATCCCCGGCGACAAGGTCATCGGATACCGCGATCCCGCAACCGGCAAGATCATCGTCCACAAGGCCACGTGCGACGAATTGAACCGGCTGGCCGCCCAGTATGGCAAAAATATCGTCAAGGAGGAGATCAAATGGTCACAGCACAAGGCCATGTCCTACCTGGTAACCACCGAACTGCGCGGAATCGACCGGCAGGGGCTCCTGCTCGACCTGGCCAAAGTCGTCACAAACGACTTCAACATCAACATCCGCGAGGTCAACATCCACAGCCACGACGGAATTTTCGAAGGCAGCGTCAGCCTTTATGTGAAGGATGCCGAGAGTCTCAATGCCGTCATGGACAAACTGCGCCAGATCAAAGGAATAGAAACCATCAAACGGACCATGAACTGACCCCGTAATGGACACATTAACCATACTCTGGATCGTGATCATCGTCGGAGCGATGGTCAATAGCTACGTATCCAAGGCCCGCAAAGCCCGCAAAGCCCGCAAAGCCCGCCAGGAGGGCGGAAATCCCCCTCCGCAACACGGTGAGGCCTGGCCTTCGATACCCTGGGACGAAGAGGATAATACGAAGCCGTCCGTCCCGACGGCCAACACCCGTCCTGAAACGCCCGCCCAAACGGCTCCGTCGGCTGAAACGGCTCAATCGGTGAACGGAGGCAGAAGGAGGCCGAATCGGGAGAAAAACACCCCCTTATCGAGCATTCATCCGACCGTACAGGAAACTTGCAACCCGGGCAACAATCGGCAGAAGGACGGAAAGAGTGGCGATCAACATCCCGTATCCGAGACTTTCACCGATGAATGCCAGAGTCTGGAGGAGATTTTCTCCGAAGAGTACTTTTCCGATCTCGACACGGCTTCCGATCTCGACACGGAAGAAGAGCCCCAAACGGCCTCTTTTACGCCACTCACGGGACTGAGCAGCCAATCAACCGTCCGAAATGAACGAAGAGGTGCTAAACAGGGAAAACGGGCTCAGAACAGCGCTCCTGCTCCGGACAGCCTCGCTGAAATGGTGGAAGAGTTTGATCTGCGCCGTGCGGTCATCTACTCCGAAATTCTGAAACCCAAATTTGATGAGGAGTTCAATCCGGCCAATCAAAGATGAGTCTTCACAAGCGACCTCGTGGGGGCTGGCACGCCGTCGGATGACAAGCCAATGGCACCATTCTAGCCAACAGGGCGTTTTATAGGAGAAAACCATTAAATCGAAGCATATGGCAACAATTTTTTCACGCATCATCGCTGGGGAGATCCCCTCGTACAAAGTGGCCGAAGATGACCGCTATTACGCCTTTCTGGACATTAATCCGCTGGCTAAAGGACATACGCTCGTCGTTCCGAAGCAGGAGATAGACTATCTGTTCGATCTCGACGATGAGACGCTCGGCGGCATGATGGTGTTCGCCAAGAAGGTGGCCGCCAAAATCCGTCGCGAATTCCCCTGCAAAAAGGTCGCTGTAGTCGTCTTGGGCCTCGAAGTTCCCCATGCGCACATCCATCTGATCCCCATGCAGAGCGAAAATGATGTCGATTTCCACCGCGAAAAGCTCAAACTGACGCCAGAAGAGTTCCACGAAATCGCCGAAAAACTCGCCAAATAAAAGACTGTTAACAAATAGAAAAAACTCTGTAAATGAGTCGGGTAGCGTGTTGTAAACACTGCCCGGCTCATTTTTATTTAACATAATGTAGCGTAAAACAAGAGTTGTTAACTAAATTGATTTACGAGGATTCGGAATATGAAAAATTTACTTCAAAATTCATCGGAAAGGGCTGTAAATTTACATTTGTAAACCGACAAAAGCAGTCTGTTTTCCAAATGTAATTACACTTGTCAATTAACAAGCTGCGTTCAGGTTGTTAATTGTTATTTTTGTAAATAATAGGGGAGCAGGTGATAAATGACAAGGCAAGACCGCGGAACACTTGGTTAAAATATTAAATTGTGCACAGAATACACGTTGATAATCAATTGTTTACATGAAATATATAAAGTAAAATATAGCAGTAGAGAGGTTAATTGCAACTGGGTGCGCCATAAGAGATAACTCTATGAAAAAATCGCTAATAAATTGCGTATTATCAATATATAACAACTATTTACCTAAAGTAAAATAACAAATAAAAGCAGAGCTGATTTTTTACCATATTTTCAATTTTACTTTTGTAAACTCTATCAACACTTATTAACATTTTACAAATGTAGAAAATTCTTGTTTTACAAAAGAAAAGTGTTTATATTTGTAAAAAATTAAGCAGATGAAGGAGAAATTGCTCGAATTGTTGAATCGCGAAGGGTTGAGACCCAGTCAGCTCGCTGAAATCCTCGAAATCAATCCGGCAGGAATCTCCCACATTCTCGCCGGACGGAACAAACCCAGTTTCGAATTGCTCCAGAAAATCCTCCGGCGTTTCCCCAGAATCAATCCCGACTGGCTCCTGCTCGATTCAAACCAGATCTACCGATCCGAAATCCCCAATCCCGTTTCGGGAATTCCGACCGACAAAACCCAAGCGGAGAAAAACAATCTGGACAATACCTTGTTTGGAAATACGTCAAATGGCAGCAGCAAGTCGGGGACTCCCAAAATTACATCGCCTGGAAATACGGCCCTCCCCGAATCTGCAATCGGTGGTCATCCGGTCGCATCGAACATTCCGACGACCGGCAATCTCTCGAAAGCCGGTATAAAACGGATCGTCATCTTTTACGAGGATCAAACCTTCGAAACCTATACTCCGGCCAACCTCTAACACGGAAGCCGGTAAAGAAGAGCCGCAACGTCGTCGGAAAGGAAATCTGGTCCAACCGGAAGCACACGGGGTGTCATTCCGCGAAGGTGCGCGAGAATACGCTAAAACTGACCGCTCATACACACGTTCCCAAATACGGCACTCTCAGAGCGTATAATTAAGCGCTGTTTGTGCCATGGGTTGTTTGCGTACGTAAGTGAAGATACGGGCTTTGATGAGGCTGAGGTTGGACGACTCCGGATGACTTCGGATTCCCGGAAAAACGCACACTCTGAAAAACAGACTGGGGCTGGCCTCAATCAGCAGCCAGGTTGCGAATAAATCTGTGGATCGTTCGCGACTTTTTCTCAAATGGCAACAAATGCATGGCTTCCGTGACCGTCCATCCGTGACCGTCCATCCGAAGAGTCACCGGCATCCGAACTCGCACAATGTACATAGTCGAACGGTGGCTGGAAGCATCATTGCCTTTCGTCTCGATGGATGGGCATGAAACCTCCAGAAAATGCCAAAACGCACACAAAAAGTTGCGTCCCGTACCATCCACGCACGCCTCGTCGATGCCGCGCACGTAGGAGTCCGTGACAACATCGTAGCCGGTCGATCGACACGATATGTTGATCATCCGGTAGCCGGTGACGCGCATCCGGCGGATGATCCGCGAGCCATTGAGGGCCCTGTTGCAAAGGTATGAAATAATATTTATATTATGTTAAATTACAATAAGAGGAAACAGACTGTCTAACGATTAACACGAAATTTACGAGCTGGCTGGCCTCCGATCAGCGGTCAGGTTACGAACGGAGCGAATTATAATAATGCTAATCAGGACAATTACGAGGCTACTCAGCAACTAAGGAATCTGTGCCCGTAAATTCGTACAGACAAAATACGGTTCGGAACAAAAGAATCTGCGCCCGGTAAATCCACACAGACAAAATACGACAAATGACGAAATGCAGTCCGTAAGCTGACTTGTACCTTGCCCCTCAGAATGTGAAAAATCGACGAACTAAACGCGGCGAAACAAACTCTTCACAACATAAGTGATCGCAGTCGTATCCGGGTCATCGCTCGACCGATCTAAAAATCAGGAGTTTCGGCTCTCGCATATTGGCAGGAATCTTCAAGGAAGAACGTAAAAAACACGGTCGGACTTGAAACAATCAAATGTCCAGCCGGCTATCCGGATCGCAGGCCTGCAAACAAAGACGTAACCAAGCAGAGAAGGGAACTCCCCTACCCTCCAAAAAAGCAACTTTTGGATGCGATAATTACGGCAAAATGTACGGACGAAACCAATCCGAAAACCCCAGGCTGCACAATTCACTCCATTATTTATTACCTTTGCGGGAAGAAATTGAGTCGAAATTCCCGACTCCCCCGCGCTAAAAAGTATGAAACAAATTACAATCCTCCTGGCTGCACTCGCACTCTGCATGGCCTGCTCGACCCGGGAACCGGTTCAGAACAGAGCGTTCTGTGTATCCATTCTGCCCCTGAAAAGCATCGTCGAACAGATCGTCGGAGACGATTTCGAAATCCAGGTCATCGTCCCAAAAGGCGCCAGCCCCGAAACCTTCGAACCTACTCCCAGGCAATTCGTCGAAATAAACAAAGCCCGGATGATCTTCAGCGTAGGCCTGATCGACTTCGAAAACTCGCTGATCAACAAGATTCAGGACAAGGACAAGATCGTAAACCTCAGTCGGGGTATTCAACTCATCGAGGGGTCCTGTACTCACGTCACAAACCGTTCGGCAACCGATGCCGTGGCAAACGAGGGCTTGACTGCAAACCGCCCGGAGGAACACAGCCATGCGCATGGCGTCGATCCGCATATCTGGACATCGCCGAAAGCACTGGAAATCATGGCAAAAAATGCCTTCGACGCCATTCGGACTGCCTATCCGGATTCCATCAAGTATGAAGAAAACTACAAACGGCTGATCCAGAAAATCGAAAAGTCGGATGAGCGCGTCCGCGAAAAAATCAATCGCAGCGGACTCAAATACTTCATCATTTACCACCCGGCTCTCACCTATCTCGCCCGCGATTACGGAATCTGCCAGGTCGCCATCGAATCCGAAGGCAAGGAGCCTTCGGCCCGACGACTGGCCGGAATCATCCGCCAGGCCCGGCAGGACGGCATCAACAAGATATTCTATCAGAATCAGTTCCCGGAGTCGGTCGTCGAGGTCATCGCCCGTGACATGCAGGCCCGATACATCGAAATCGACCCCCTCGAGGAACAGGTCATCGAAAATATCGACCGAATCACCGACTTAATCACCCTGCCATGACCCTGGTCTCTCTACACGACGTTTCGGTCGCTTACGACGGCCATGAGGCGCTACAGCATGTCAACCTCGAAATATTCGACCGCGATTTCCTCGGGATCATCGGACCCAACGGCGGCGGTAAAACAACCCTCGTCAAGGCTATTCTGGGGGCTATACCCTACTCCGGAGTCATTCAATATGCTCCGGAACTCTTCCGGGGTCGCGAACGGCTGATCGGATACATGCCCCAGATCGCACACTTCGACCGCGCCTTCCCGATCTCCGTATTCGAGGTCGTTCTATCCGGGCTGCAAGGCCATCACGGATTCCGGTCGCGATACTCCCGGCAAGACAAACTGCGGGCCATGGAGCTGATCGCACAATCAGGACTCGAAAACGTGGCCCGCCACCCCATCGGCGAGATATCCGGCGGGCAGATGCAACGCGCCCTGCTTGCCCGCGCCATCATCTCCGAACCCCGCCTGCTGATCCTCGACGAACCCACGAACTTCGTCGACAACCGCTTCGAAAAGGAGCTCTACAATACGCTCCGAGAGCTGAACAGCCACATGGCCATCGTCATGGTCTCGCACGACATCGGAACCATCTCCAGCGTCGTCAAGCAGATCGTTTGCGTCAACCGACACGTACATCGGCACCACTCGAACATCCTTACTCCCGAACAACTGCACAATTACGACTGCCCGATTCAGCTGATCACCCACGGAACCATTCCGCACACCGTCCTGGAGCACCACCCCGGCGACTGCTGCTCCGACCACGAATAGGCCCGGCAGTCACCGTAATTCGACTATACCACTGGGAATCACCGTATTACGACTAAAGCCGGCATTGACGCTTCCAAGGTGGATGCAGCCCCTGCAAAACAAACAGGGAGGACATCCCAACGGATGCTCTCCCTGTCTTATCGTCGGCCGGCTCTGCTCCGGCATCCTCCGGCAATCGAACGGCTACTTGGCGCCGTTGATCGCGCTCAGTTTCTCGAACAACTTGCCAAATGAATCCTCCATCTCGGCCCGAAGCGCCGCGTAGTGCTTGCGGACCAACGAACGATTATGAGGCTCGGCCGGGTTCATCGCTTTGACGAACAGATCGTTGCGAACGGAAACTGCCTCCTGCATCACCTCGAAGATCTCCTTCTCCTTCGAAGGCTGAAAACAGATTGCCATGTCGCAGTCGAATACAACCTCCTCGAGGCGGTAGTCGATCTCCTTCTTCAGGACACGTAAATTTGCCATTGTATCTCGGTTTTAGAATTTTTGCTTCGACAAAGGTAGCAATTCCTTTCGGATTAACAAACCTTTTCCCCCGATTTGCTGTCTATTGCCCTACCCTACAGAAAACCAACCACAAAAGACCCGGCCTGTTCAGGTCGGGTCTCCATTCGGCTGTCAGTCGGTCGGAAAACAGGCTGGCCGGAATAACTCTCCGGGCTGAAAAGATATCGCAAGGCCCGCATCGAGGCTTCGAAGGGTCAGTCTCCAGGGGCCGAGGATCTGGAATCGGGATCCGGACCGGGAACGAGGGGCGGGAACGAGGACCGGGAATGAGGGGCGGGAACGAGGGGCGGGAACGAGGGGCGGGAACGAGGGGCGGGAACGAGGGGCGGGAACGAGGGGCGGGAACCGGGAAACAGAACCGGAATTCGGAAACCGAACGCCGGGAATCAGACTCCAAACGCAGAACTCCGAACCATCACATCTTCTCGAGCTCCTTATAGGTCTTGCCCGTGGCTCGGGCCGCCTTCTTGGCTGCCTTGGCCTCCTTCCTGGCAATCTTCTTCGCGGCCTTCTCCTGTGCCCGGGCAATCTTGGCCGCCTTACGTGCATCCCGTTTGGCCTGTCGTACGGCCGCCTTCGAATCCTTCTTTACGGCGTGTGTCTCCTCGCGAACCGCCTTGCGAACCTCCCCCTTGTCGGGCATCTCGACAATCACGCCGTTCACATCCTCCTCAACCACCACGTAATCCTGTGCCGGAGCTGCCGGTTTCGGCGCCGGAGCCGGCTTCTTGATCAGCGTACGCTCCTCCACAACCCGATCCGTCGCGTAGCCGATCATCACCTCAACACGCCGCATCGGTGGCAGAATCTCCTCGGCCAGGTAGTTCCAGACCGCCGGATTGCGCTTCAAGTCCTGCTCCTTCGCCATCGGCGGCTGCGTCCCGTCGACGATCCCGAGAACCATCGCGCGATCGGGAACCGACGACGAGGCTATCGCTGCGTGGGTCGTCTTCCAATCCTCGGCTACGGATTTCACCGTTACGTTATAATGCTTCGAAAAGTTATACTTGCCGTCAACGTACGCCTTGAAATCATTCGCCCGCTGAGCCGCCAGCTTCTCATTATAGGCCACACTGCCGTCCGGCGAGGCATAGCCCGTGATGATCACCTCGCAGACCCGACGCGTCGTGTCCTGCATCAATCCCTCCACGAAGCTGTTCAGCTCACTCAGCGCCTGGGCATTGCCCTTCAGGGCCGCATTGAGCTTCGCCACGCTGATCCGATAAAGAACCGAATAGTCCACATCCGACATGCTGCGGATCAGATAACGCCGAACCTGGTAGTCGCCCTCGACCCGATCCGACAACATCACGGTATCGGCGGCTGGAATCGTGGCCTTGACCGCCGTCTGCGCCGTCGCTCCGGCAGCGCCCATCATCGCAACCGACAGTGCGATGGTTGATACAATTGTTTTCACGTTTGTTGAGTGTTGGTTTACGAACACTCCCATTCACAAGTTTCGTACCACAAAACCCCTGGCATCGGTTGCCACGCCAAAGCCCGGACACAAAAAAACAGAGGTCCCGAAATTCGGAACCTCCGTTTCGTTCTCTCGTTACGGGGTTTGTCCGCAGGATGGAGACTGGATGCGGCTTATCCTCGAGACCCCTGTCCCAGTCGCCCCGGGGGGGGCACCCATCCCTGGCTACCCGCCACGACTACATGCGCTCCGGAACGTCGATGCCCAGCAGCGACATGCCCTTACGGATTACGCGGGCCACCTGTGCGGCCAGCGCCAGGCGCATCGACCGCGTGGCGGCATCCTCCTCCTTAAGGATCGAGTGGTCGTGGTAGTAGCCGTTGAACTGCTTGGCCAGGTCGTAGACGTAGGCCCCGATGAGCGACGGCGCAAAGTTCTCCCCGGCGGCCTTCACCGTGGCCGGGTACTCCGTCAGCATCTTCACCAGGTCGATCTCCTCCGGAAGCAGCGTCACCTCAGGGGCAATCTCACGCGATGCCTCTACCCCGCTCTCCGCTGCCTTGCGAAGCACCGAGCAGATCCGCGCGTGCGTATACTGGATGAACGGACCCGTATTGCCGTTGAAGTCAATCGACTCGCGCGGATCGAAGAGCATCGTCTTCTTCGGGTCAACCTTCAGGATGAAGTACTTCAGCGCCCCGAGGCCCACCATCGTCGAGACGGCATTGGCCTCCTCTTCCGTGCAGCCGTCCAGCTTGCCCAGCTCGGCCGACATCTCGCGCGCCGTCTTCACCATGTCGGCGATCAGGTCGTCGGCATCGACCACCGTGCCCTCGCGCGACTTCATCTTCCCCTCGGGAAGCTCCACCATGCCGTACGACAGGTGCGTGATGTGGTCGCTCCACTCGGCGTAGCCCAACTTCTTCAGCACCAGTTTCAGCACCTGGAAGTGGTAGTTCTGTTCGTTGCCCACCACGTAGATCATGTCGTCGAGCTTGTTGTCCTCGAAACGGCGGTAGGCCGTACCCAGATCCTGCGTCATGTAGACCGACGTGCCGTCGCCGCGAAGCAGCAGCTTCTCGTCCAGTCCGTCGTTGCGAAGATCGATCCACACCGAATTGTCCGGACGGCGGTAGAAGACCCCCTTCTTCAGACCCTCCTCAACAAGCGATTTGCCCAGAAGGTAGGTCTGAGACTCGTAGTAGACCTTGTCGAAATCGACGCCCAGCGCCTTGTACGTCACGTCAAAACCCGCGTAGACCCAGCTGTTCATCTTCTCCCACAGCGCGTAGACCTCCGGATCCTTCGCCTCCCACTTGCGCAGCATCTCCTGCGCCTCAAGCATGATCGGTGCGTGTTTCTTGGCATCCTCCTCGCTCTGCCCCTGCGCCATCAGCTCCTTGATCTGCGCCTTGTAGTGCTTGTCAAACTCGACGTAGTATTTGCCCACCAGGTGGTCGCCCTTCATGCCCGATGACTCGGGGGTCTCGCCTCCGCCGTAGAGCTTCCACGCCAGCATCGATTTGCAGATATGGATGCCGCGGTCGTTCACCAGGTTGGCCTTGATCACCGTGTGGCCGTTGGCCTTGAGAATCTGGGCCACCGAATAGCCCAGCAGATTGTTGCGGATATGGCCCAGGTGAAGCGGCTTGTTCGTATTGGGCGACGAGTACTCGATCATGATCGTCCGACCCGTCGACGGCGCCTCGCCGTAGTGCTCGTCCGAGGCAAGATCCGTAAAGCGACCCTTCCAGAACGACGCATCCAGCACCAGATTCAGGAAGCCCTTGATGACGTTACAGGAGCGGATCTCCGGCACGTTGGCCGTCATGTACTCGCCGATCTCCTGCGCCGTGGCCTCCGGCGATTTCCGGCTCCGGCGCAGCAGTGGAAACGTGACCAGCGTATAGTCGCCCTCGAACTCCCGCCGCGTCTTCTGAAGCTGCAGCTGCTCGTCGCCCAGCGGACCGTACAGCGCCTCGACCGACCGCCGAACCGCTTCCGTAAGATAACTTTCAATATTCATTTCTCTGTCCGATTTTGACCGCAAATTTAACGTTTTTCATCGAATTACCAATCCCTTCCGCCCCTTTCTTTTGGCTTTTCACCCGACTTCCATTATCTTTGCACATCGAATCACCCCTTATCCGATCATGGAAATCCTCATCATCGCCCTGCTGATCCTGCTCAACGGCATCTTCGCCATGTCCGAAATGGCCCTCGTCTCCGCCCGCAAGTCCAACCTCGAAATGCAGGCCCGGCAGGGCAGCCGGGGTGCCCGCAAGGCGTTGCGGCTGGCAAAGGATCCCGACCGTTTCCTCTCGACCGTACAGATCGGAATCACGCTGATCGGAATCCTCACGGGTATCTACTCCGGGGACACACTCGCCGCACGCTTCGGCGAACAGCTCGCACGCCTGGGGCTCTCGCTGCGTTCGGCAACGGCCATCGCGCAGGTCGTCATCGTCATCCTGGTCACCTATCTGACCATCATCTTCGGCGAACTCGTCCCCAAGCGTATCGGCATGAATGCCGCCGAAAAGGCCGCATCGATCCTCGCCCGACCCATGGGCGCGCTCTCCACGATCGCTTCGCCGTTCGTCTGGCTGCTCGCAAAAAGCACCGCCGCAGTAACCCGTCTGCTCGGGCTCCAGAAGGCCGAAAGCAAGGTCACCGAAGCCGAAATCCGATCGATCATCCAGGAGGGCGCCGAGGACGGCGAGGTCCAGGAGGTCGAACAGCAGATCGTCGGTCGCGTCTTCTCGCTCGGTGACCGGACCGTCGAGTCGATCATGACACATCGCAGCGAAATCGCCTGGATCGACGTGGCAATGTCCGTCGACGAGATCAACCGGATCGTCGCCGAAGCCCCCCACAACCGGTATCCCGTCGGTGACGGAAGCCTCGACAAGCTGCTCGGCGTGGTCTATCTCAAGGACCTCTTCCTCCACCTCAACGAGCCCGGTTTCGACATCCGCAAGATCCTGACCCCAGGCAAGTTCTTCCACGAAGAGTTCGAAGTCTACAACGCCCTCGAACAGCTCCGATCCGAACAACTCGGATACGGCATCATCTGCGACGAATTCGGCGTTACGCGCGGAATCATCACCCTGAAGGATATCTTCGAAGCCCTGGTCGGCGAACTGCCCGATCCGCGCGAGGAGCCCGACATCGTCCGCCGCGACGACGGCAGCTCGCTCATCGACGGGCAGTGCCCCTTCTACGACTTCCTGGCCGCATACGGAATCGAGGACGATATCCCGTCGAACGCATACAACACCCTCAGCGGCCTGATCCTCGATCTGCTCGGACACATCCCCTCGACCGGAGAAAAGGTCGAATGGCGGGGATTTACCTTCGAAATCGTCGACATGGACGGTGCCCGAATCGACAAGATCCTCGTCGTATACCACAAACCCACCACCGAAGAGGAAGCATGAAAATAGCTGATCTGGAACTCGGCGAACAGCCCCTGCTGCTCGCCCCCATGGAGGATGTCACCGACCCCTCGTTCCGATACATGTGCAAGCGCTTCGGCGCCGACGTCGTCTACACCGAGTTCATCTCCTCGGACGGACTGATCCGCGACGCCGCAAAATCGCTCAAAAAACTCGAAATCGACGACGCAGAACGTCCCGTCGGCATTCAGATTTACGGACATCTGATCGAACCCATGGTCGAGGCCGCACGTATGGCCGAAGCCGCCGGCCCCGACATCATCGACATCAATTTCGGCTGTCCGGTCAAGAAGATCGCCGGCCGAGGCGCCGGTTCGGGCATGATGCGAACGCCCGACCTGATGGTCGAAATGACCCGGCAGATCGTCCGCGCCGTCCACACCCCCGTCACCGTCAAAACCCGGCTGGGCTGGGACGACACCTCGAAAAACATCGAGGAGATCGCCCTCCGTCTGCAGGATGTCGGCATCGCCGCCCTGACCATTCACGGCCGGACCCGAGCCCAGATGTACCGCGGCGTGGCCGACTGGACCCTCATCGGAACCGTGAAGAACAACCCCCAAATCCACATCCCCATCATCGGAAACGGCGACGTCGATTCGGGCCCCAAAGCCAGGGAGATGTTCGACCGTTACGGCGTCGACGGCGTGATGATCGGCCGTGCCACCTACGGACGGCCCTGGATCTTCCGCGAAATCAAGCACTTTCTCGCGACGGGCGAGGTGATGCCCCAGCCGTCGGTCTCGGAACGTGTGGCCATCGCCAAGGAGCACCTGCACAAGTCGCTCGAAATCAAGGGCGATCATGTCGGTATTCTCGAAATGAGACGCCACCTGACCAACTACTTCAAGGGGCTGCCCGACTTCAAGTCGACACGGCTGAAGCTCGTCACCTCGCTCGACATCGACGAATTGTTCTCAACGCTCGACTACATCGCCGAGCGTTGGGGCGATTATGACCTCTCGGCGGCCGTGCCCGCTCCCCTCTCCCACGACCTCTGACGCCCCGGAGAAGAGGCTTAGGAGGTGCCGGAAGAAGGTCGGAAAAGCCGGCCTCCCCGCAGGAAGACCGGCTTCTGTCATTCGTCCGGAGCTGCGTCCTACAGCAGCACCCGCTCAATATAGGCCTTGTAGTCCTTGACCACCGGCGTGTAGTTCTCGTCCTCGAACAGCGGCGACGAAATCAAAAAATCCGCCGACGAACGGTTCACTGCCGTCGGAACGTTATACAGCGTCGCCAGCCGAAGCAGCGCCTTCACGTCCACATCGTGCGGCTGGGCCGACATCGGGTCCCAGAAGAAGATCAGGGCATGGATCTTGCCATCGGCAATCATCGAGCCCAACTGCTGATCGCCGCCCAGCGGGCCCGATTTCAACAGCGTGATCTCCAGTTCGGGGGTCTCGTTGCCCTCCGTCTGCTGCTCCAGATGGTGAGCTCGAGCCCGCAGCGTCCGCTCAACCATCTTGCCCGTAGTTCCCGTGCACACCAAGTGATGACGGCTCAGCTTCTCACTGTTCCAGTCCACCCACTCCGCCAGGTCACGCTTCATGTTGTCGTGCGCGACCAAAGCCAACACTTTCGGTTGCTTTTCCATATCCCTCTCTGTTTTTAGTAGCGGAACGGCTGACACCGCTCCGTCGGTCATTCTCTTCCTCGGCCGTTCTCTCTCCCGGTCATCCTCTTCCCCGGTCATTCTCTTCCCCGGTCATTCTCTCCCCCCCCCGGCGGCCGGCGCTACTTCGCGTCTGCCTCGCCGGCAGGCTCTTCGGCTGGCTCTTCGGCAGGCTTGAACTCCGTGAAGCCCGCCTGCAGCAGGATATTATACCACGAGAAGCACTTCTTGATGTCCGATACATGCACCCGATCACGGTCGTACTCCGGAAGAACCTCCGCAAAAGCCGCCTTCAACTGCTCGGGTGTCGATTTCGGGCTGATGGCCTCCTTGCCCCCCGTGTGTTCGTAGATGCGCGTAAAAACATCGGCCAAGGCAATGTCATCCCCTTCGGTAAACATCGATATGTCCGACAGCGCACTCACCCGTGCACTCGCCGAAGCATTCATCCGGTGGCCGTCCAGAAGCGACTCCACAATCACGCCTCGCGTCGACTGCGCCACGTATTTATACAATCCGGGTTGCCCCGTAATAGCCAGAATCTCTTTCAGTTCCATAATTTGTTTCTCTTATTGCTTGTTGGGTTCATAAATGATCGTTTCTCGCTCGCAACCGACCCAATGCCGGCCCGTCAATCCTGCTTCACGTGAACGTCCATCTGCGGGAACGGAAAGTTGATCCCCGCCTTCGGCAACTCCTTGTAGAAGCGTTCGTTATATTCGTAGAAGACAGTCCAGTAGTTGGCATTCACCGTCCACGCCCGGATCTTCAGATTCACCGAACTGTCGGCCAGTGCCTCGACAACGACGACCGGTGCCGGCTGCGGAAGAATCCGTTCGTCGGCGGCAAACATCGCCAGAATCGCCGCCCGGGCCACGTCTACGTCGTCGCCGTAGGAGATCCCTACCGTCCAGTCGACCCGTCGTTCGGGGGCTGTCGAATAGTTGTCGATGATGGCCGTGGCGATCGAGTTGTTCGGGATGTAGATCGTCTGGTTGTCGTTGGTCGTGATCACCGTCGAGAAGAGCTTGATCTCGCGCACCGTGCCCGACTCTCCCTGTGCCGAAATGTAATCGCCTACCCGGTAGGGCTTCATCAGCAGGATCATCACGCCGCCCGCAAAGTTCTGCGCCGTGCCGCTCAACGCCATACCGATGGCCAGCGTCGCGGCCGATGCCACCGCAATGAGCGACGTCACGTTGACGCCCAGCGTCGAAACCACGATCAGGATCAGCAGCAGCATGAAAACCGCACGCACCGAACTCCGCGTAAAGGCCCGAAGCGAAAGTTCCACCTTCCGATGCTCCATCGCCACGTCAATCAGCCGGACCAGACGCCGCATCAGCCAGCGCCCGATATAGTAGATCACCAGCGCGATGACGATCTTGATCACCACCCACAGCGTCTCCGACAACAGATTCTGAGCAACCTGACTGAAATCCAGATTCACCAGCCGGTTCACCGCCTCGGCAAAATTCGCCTTCTGCACACTGTCCGGTACAATGAGCGGAGCCGCCGGCTCCTCGGCCGCAACGGCCGCAAGTATTCTCCACATAGCTTTCTCCAGTTTTATCAACCTGTCGTCACCCGCAAAAATGCATCCACCTGTGCCTCTCTGCGCCGGACTCTCCTGTTTTATGTGCAAAAATAACCAAATTTTGCAGAACTTTATTAACTTTGTCTAGGCTTTTTGCCCCAATCACAAAATCCTACCCGTGACAGCATGCAGAACAACGTCGAAATCATCCAGATAAATATCTCCGGGGAAGACAAACCCGGAATGACCTCCTCGCTCACCGAAATCCTCGCCCGATACGATGCCTTCATCCTCGACATCGGTCAGGCGAACATCCACCAGTCGCTGACCCTCGGCATCCTGATCAAAACCTCCTCCGACAAGTCCGGGTTCATCATGAAGGAGCTCCTGTTCAAGGCCTCGGAGCTGGGCGTGATGATCCGATTCACCCCGATCTCCGAGGAAAAATACAACGACTGGGTCAGCCGCCAGGGCAAAAACCGATACATCATCACCCTCTTGGGACGGACCGTCACCGCTCGGCACATCGCCGAAGTGACGAAGGTCGTCGCCGAACACGGCCTGAACATCGACGCCATCAAGCGTCTGACCGGTCGCATGCCCCTCAAGGAGGACAACCGTGCCGCAAAATCCTGCATCGAACTCTCCGTGCGCGGATCGCTCACCGACGAGGAACGAAGCACCATGCACGAAGGATTCATGAACCTGTCCGAATTCGGCCTCGACGTCTCCTTCCAGAAGGACGACATCTACCGCCGCAGCCGTCGCCTGATCTGCTTCGACATGGACTCCACGCTCATCGAAACCGAAGTCATCGACGAACTCGCCGAACGCGCCGGCGTCGGTGACCAGGTCCGCGAAATCACAGCCAGCGCCATGCGCGGCGAAATCGACTTCTGCGAAAGCTTCACACGCCGCGTCGCCCTGCTCAAGGGCCTCGACGTCTCGGTCATGGAGGATATCGCCCGGAACCTCCCCATCACCGAAGGTCTCGAACGCATGATGACCGTCCTCAAACGCGTCGGTTACAAAACCGCCATCCTCTCCGGCGGTTTCACCTACTTCGGAAACTACCTCCGCCAGAAATACGGCTTCGACTACGTCTATGCCAACGAACTCGAAATCGAAAACGGCAAACTGACGGGCCGTTACGTCGGCGAGGTGGTCGACGGCCGGCGCAAGGCCGAACTCCTGAGGCTGCTCTGTCAGTTCGAGTCGATCAACATCGCCCAGTCCGTGGCCGTTGGCGACGGCGCAAACGACCTTCCGATGCTCAACCTCGCCGGCCTGGGAATCGCTTTCCATGCCAAACCGAAGGTCAAGGCCACGGCCCGCCAGTCGATCTCAACCATCGGCCTCGACGGAATCCTCTATTTCCTCGGCTTGAAAGACTCCCGAATCGAAGCATGACGCTTTGTCCCATCAACCGGTCGGACGGCACCGGCGGTCCGTCCGTTGCGGCCGCGCTTACGGCTCGATCCCGACTTGGACGGATGGCCCGACTATCGGTGCTGATCCTCCTCGGAGGCGGACTTCTCTGCGGCTGTTACGACTCCCGATTCGGATCCCCGGAGCGGGATGATACCGTTGAACCCGTCACATCCTCCATTGCCGAACTGAGAAAACGCTTCCTCGGAACCCCGTTCGTCGTGAACAGCGACATCTCCGTCAACGGCCGGGTCGTCTCGTCGGATCAGGCCGGGAACTTCTATCGCTCGATCTGCATCGAAAAGGAGCAGGCCGCTCTCGAAATCCTGACCGGCATCGATCAGTCGCACAACCTGTTCCCCGTGGGGTGCTCCGTGACACTCCGTCTGAAGGGACTCACCGTCGCCGAAAAGTTCGGGGTCCTGCAGGTCGGCGCCCAACCCCAGTCCGGAAGCGGATATGATGTCGATTACATCGGTTCGCTCCCCGCTCTGGAAAAGTGTCTCGTCCGCAACTCCGAGGAACTCGTCGATCCGCAGCCCGCCCGCTTGACCATCCCGGAGCTCGACCCCCTGCTATGCGGTACGCTCGTCAGAATCGACAACCTCCAATACACCCCCGAATCCGAAACGGAAAGCGGGTGGAGCGGATACCGAAAATTTGTCGACCCGGACGGCTGCGCCATCCACTCCTATGTCCGGGACTATGCCGACTTCGCCGACAGAGAGATCCCCGAAATGGTCATCTCGCTGATCGGAATCCTCCAGTACGACGACTCCGGCGAAGGTCGTTTCCTGATCAAACTCCGCGATGAGACCGATTGCCTGTTTTAGTCTGGGGGTACTGATGTGGGCCGGCAGTTGCGACAGGAGCTCCTCCTCCGAATTCAACGAAACTCCCCTCGAAACCGAAATCTCAATCGCCGGACTCAAGGCCCTGTGCGACTCGCAGGGAAGCACCACCATCTCCCGCGATGCCGCCATTTGCGGTAAAGTCGTGGCTAACGATCTTTACGACGAATTCTACCACGAAATCATCATCGAAGACGACAGCGGCGGCATCACAATCGCCATCAACGACAACAACCTCAACAAGACGTTCCCGTTCGGTGCATGGGTCGAGGTGCATTGCAACGGTCTGGTGCTGCATGACTACGGCGGAAAAATCGAACTCGGATCCGCACCCGACTCCTACGGAAACAGAGGTATTCCAAGCAGCGAAATCAATCGGTATATTCGCGTCAAAGAGTCCCAGGGCGAGTTGCCACGGGCCGTAAAGCTCTCGTTCGACGAGGTGCAGAGCCGCCATGTCGACACCCGCGTGCGTTTTGACGGAGTGCGATTCGCCGAGGCCGGAAACGCCTGGTGTGACACCGATCCCGAAACCGGAGAACTCGTGACGACCGAACGCGAAATCATCGATTCCAACGGAAACCGGTTTCGTGTCAGAACGTTGGGCAAATGTCACTATGCCGGCGAAGCGTTGCCCAACGGCCAAGGCTCCCTGTTCGGCGTGATCGACTATTTCAACGGTGAATTTTCCCTGCGGGTCACCTTTCATGAATTCGTCTTCCAGGCCAACGCTTTCCCGGAACGGGTCATCTCGGACGGTCCTCCGAACGGCCTTTCGCCGTCGTTGCAGGCGCCTGTCGGTCGTGAATACGACATCCGACCCTGACAAGCAGTCATACGATGGCTCCTCCGGGGTTGATCGCGCCCGGATCTGATTGTGTTTCGGAAATGATTATCCGCCGGGGATGATTGCGTGCCCGGTGTGAGATTGCGCGCTCCCGGTGTGAGAGATTGCGCGCTCCCGGTGTAAAATTACGCGCTCCCGGTGTAAGATTACGCTCCCGAAATGGAACTCCCGGAGTGAAATGAAACTCCCGGAATGAAATGGCGCGCGTCGGAAAAAACGAAAGACTCCGCAGCTAACGCTGCAGAGCCTCCCAAAGCATATCCTTCAGGGGCTGGATGTTGAGCCCCGTGACCGACGAAATAAAGACCGACGGAATTCCCTCGGGAAGATGTTCGCGCATCTGCCCGATCAGTTCGTCGTCGAGCATGTCGCACTTGGTGATGGCCAGCAGCCGCTCCTTGTCCAGCAGTTCGGGGTTGTACTGCGTCAGCTCGCCCAGCAGAATCTCGTAGTCGCGGCAGATGTCGTCGCTGTCGGCCGGAATCATGAACAGCAGCACCGAGTTG
Source organism: Alistipes megaguti (assembly GCF_944320325.1). Taxonomy (NCBI): domain Bacteria; kingdom Pseudomonadati; phylum Bacteroidota; class Bacteroidia; order Bacteroidales; family Rikenellaceae; genus Alistipes; species Alistipes megaguti. The sequence continues at coordinate 102,208 of NZ_CALUHA010000002.1, read as the reverse complement.
CGCTCGATATGGCGCAGGAAGCGCGTCCCGAGGCCCCGTCCCTCGTGGGCCCCCTCGATGATGCCCGGGATGTCGGCCATGACGAACGACTTGTGGTCGCGCACCTCGACGATCCCCAGGTTGGGCTCGAGCGTCGTGAAGGCGTAGTTGGCGATCTTGGGTTTGGCCGCCGATACGACCGACAGCAGCGTCGATTTCCCGGCATTCGGAAAGCCCACCAGCCCCACGTCGGCCAGCACCTTCAGTTCCAGCACGAAAGCCCCTTCGTCGCCCTCTTCGCCCGGCTGCGCATAGCGCGGCGTCTGGTTCGTGGCGCTCTTGAAGTGCCAGTTGCCCAAGCCGCCGCGGCCCCCCTTCAGCAGCACAAGACGTTCGCCGTCGGCCGTCACCTCCCCCACCGTCTCGAGGGTCGTCGTGCCGTCCTCCTGCTCCACCACACGCCGCGCTACCGTCCCCAGCGGAACCGGGATCACGATATCCTTGGCATCCTTGCCCGATGAGCGCGCTCCGGAGCCGTTTTCGCCATCCTCGGCAAACTGGTGGCGCTGGTATTTGAGGTGGATCAGCGTCCAGTACTGGCGGTCGCCCACCAGCACAATGCTTCCGCCCTTGCCGCCGTCGCCGCCGTCGGGGCCGCCGAAGGCCACGAACTTCTCCCGCCGGAAGTGGGCCGAGCCCGCTCCGCCGTGGCCCGATCGGGCAAATATCTTGACGTAATCCACAAAATTCGATCCTGCCATACGCTGTATTTATTAGGGGTATCCGGATAAATCCGCCTGCAAAGATAGTACAAAAAATGCAGACCGCGAAAACGGTCTGCACTTGAGCCTTTACAAAGGAAGAGATTCATGACCAGATCCGACCAGCAGGGACGGGTCCGGGAAGATCTGATCTGGAAGAGTCCAGCCCGAGAGGAGCTGCCCCCGGGGAGGATGGGCTCTCCTCCGGCATCATCGGTCCTCAGCCTCAGACGTGCGCCGCCACGTAGTCACCCACCTCCGAGGTCGAATAGCAACGCCCGCCCTCGCGGACCAGATCCTCGGTGACAACGCCTGCCTCAAGGGCCGTATTCACCGCCTCGCGAACGGCCGCACCCTCCGCCTCGAGCCCCAGGTGTTCGAGCAGCATCGCCGCCGAGAGAATCGTCGCCATCGGATTGGCGATGTTCCGCCCCGCAGCCTGCGGGTAGGAGCCGTGGATCGGTTCGAACAGAGCCACCTCGGCCCCGACGCTCGCCGAGGCCAGCATGCCGAGCGAGCCGCTGATGACACTCGCCTCGTCGGTCAGGATGTCCCCGAACATGTTCTCCGTCACGATCACGTCGAAGTGCGCCGGCTGTCGGATGAGCTGCATCGCCGCGTTGTCGACGAACATGTAGTCAACCTTCACCTCGGGGTACTCCTTCGACACCTGCTGCGCCCGCTCTCGCCACAGCCGCGACGTCTCCAGCACGTTGGCCTTGTCGACCACCGTCAGACGGCGCCGTCGCGACATCGCCAGCCGGAAAGCCACATGAAGTACGCGGTCAATCTCCTCAACCGTATAGCTGCATGTATCGAAGGCCCGGCGGCCATCCTCGTCACGACCCTGCGGACGTCCGAAATAGAGACCGCCCGTCAGTTCGCGCACGCAGATGAAGTCCGTCCCCCGCACCACCTCCGGCCGCAGCGGCGAACGGTCAACCAACGACTCGAAAAGCGTCACCGGACGCAGGTTGGCAAAAAGACCCAGCGACTTGCGCATGCGCAGCAAACCCTGTTCGGGACGCACCTTCGACGTCGGGTCGTTGTCGTACTTCGGGTCCCCGATGGCCCCGAACAGCACGGCATCCGACGTCTGACAGATGCGGTGGGTCTCCTCCGGGTAGGGATCCCCCGTGGCGTCGATCGCCGCGGCGCCAACCTGCGCCCGACGGTATGTGATCCGGTGACCGAAGCGCTCGGCCACCCGGTCCAGCACCTTCACCGCCTCCGAAATAATCTCCGGCCCGATTCCGTCACCGGGCAACAATGCGATCCTGATTTCCATGATTCGTTGGATTGGTTTCTATGATGTTCAACATTTTGATCGTCGCCTTGATCGCCGCTTCGGTCTGATCGGCATCCAGCCCGTGGGTCCGGAACGTGCGGCCGTCGGCCTCCCACGTGATGATCGTCTGCACGAAGGCATCCGTGCGGCCCCCCGGCGGAATCGACACCGCATAGTCCACCAGCATCGGGAAGCGCCGCCCCAGCTGCTCGCGGTAGATCTGGCGCAGGGCCCGCATGAAGGCGTCGTACTGTCCGTCGCCCGCCGATGTCTGCTCGTAGGGCTCGCCGTGGATCTCGATGCGCAGTGTCGCAACGGGGTGCAAACCCTGTGCCAGCGAAAGACTGTAGTTCAGAATCCGAACCGGTGCGTCCGTCTGGTCGTAACGCAGCACGTCGGCAATGATATACGGCAGGTCGTCCAGCGTCACCAGCTCCTTCTTGTCGCTCAGCTCCACGACCCGCTCGGTCACCTTGCGCATCGCCGCATCGTCCAGGTCGATGCCCAGCAGTTCGAGGTTCTTCAGGATGTTCGCCTTCCCGGAGGTCTTGCCCAGCGCATATTCGCGCACCCGGCCAAAGCGCTCGGGAAGCAATTCATTACAGTATAGGCCGTTCTTATTGTCGCCGTCAGCGTGAACCCCCGCGCATTGCGTGAAGACGCTCGCTCCGACAATCGGCCGGTTCGCCGGTATGCGGACGCCCGTATAGGACTCCACCGTGCGGCTCACGCGGTAGATCTTCCGCTCGACAATGTCGGTCCGGCACCCCAATCGGTCGTGGAGCACCGCCACGGTACTCGACAGCGGCGCATTGCCCGCCCGTTCGCCCAGTCCGTTGACCGTCACGTGAACCCCCCGGAAACCCGCCCGCACGGCCGCCGCCGTATTGGCCACGGCCAGATCGTAGTCGTTGTGGGCGTGAAAGTCGAAACGAAGGGTCGGATAGCGCGTCGTCATCTCCCGGCAGATGCGCTCCGTCGTCCACGGATCGAGGATCCCCAGCGTATCGGGGCACAGAAAACGTTCGACCGGAAGATCCGAAAGACCCTCCACCATCGAATAGACGTAATCCGGCGCGTGCTGCATGCCGTTCGACCAGTCCTCAAGATAGAGATTCACCCGCATGCCCCGATCCGCGGCCCGCAGAATCTCGGCCCGCACGTCGGCAAGGTGCTGCGCGGGCGTACGGCGAAGCTGCTCCTCGCAGTGGCGACGCGAACCCTTGGCCAGCAGATTCACCACGCGGCAGCCCGCCCGCCAAAGCCACTCGACAGAGATTCCTCCGTCGATGAAGCCCAGCGCCTCGATCCGGTCGAGATGGCCCCGCTTGCGCGCCCACTCCGTAATGGCCCGTACGGCCGCCTCCTCGCCGGGAGAGACCCGCGCCGAGGCGATTTCGATCCGGTTGACGCGAAGCTCCTCGAGCAGCAGACGCGCTATGGAGAGTTTCTCCCGCGCGTTGAACGACACACCCGAGGTCTGTTCGCCGTCACGAAGCGTCGTGTCGAGGATCTCCACCCCTGCGGGCATCGGCGTCGTCATCGGACCGCGTGTGTTTTTTCGTACGACTCGATCTGCGGAAGAATGCTCCGCAGGTAGTCCACATCGTCGTAGCCGTTCTGCAGGCACCGCTTCTTGTAGGCGTCGATCTCGAACGGCGTGCTCTCGCCGCTCGCCTCGATCGTGAAGCGCTGGTGGTCCAGATCGACCGTGAAGAGCGCCTGCGGATCACGCCGGATCGCCTCGAAGATCCGCTGCAGGAACGACTCCTCGACCCGAACCGGCAGCAGCCCGTTGTTCAGTGCATTGTTGCGGAAGATGTCCGCGAAAAAGCTCGACACCACCACCCGGAAACCGTAGTCGGCAAGCGCCCACGCGGCATGTTCGCGCGAACTCCCGCAGCCGAAGTTGCGCCCCGCCACGAGGATCTCTCCCCCGTAGCGCGGATCGTTGAGCGGAAAGGTCGCAACGGGAGCTCCAGAGGCGTCGTAACGCCAGTCGCGGAAGAGGTTATCGCCAAAGCCCTGGCGCTGGGTGGCCTTCAGAAAGCGGGCCGGGATGATCTGGTCGGTATCGATATTCTCCACCTCGACGGGTACCGCCCGCGAAGTGAGGGTTGTGAATTTGGGTATGGACATGGTTTTAACTGCATTTTGCATCCGGCATCGGGGCGGTCATGGAGATTCCGCCATGCGGGTTCCGTCATGCGGGTTCCGTCGTGCCGGAAAAGTTTCTGATTCTGCGTATCAAAGTTCCTCGCCGAAGAGTTCGCGCGGGTCCGTAATGCGGCCTGTAACCGCCGCGGCCGCCGCAACGGCTACTCCCGAGAGCAGCGTCCGGGCGCCGGGGCCCTGTCGCCCCTCGAAGTTGCGGTTCGAGGTCGAAACACTGTATTTCCCCGCCGGGATCTTGTCGGCATTCATCGCCAGGCAGGCTGAGCATCCCGGCTGCCGCAGCTCGAAGCCCGCCGCCGAAAGGATGCGGTCGAGCCCCTCGGCCCGCGCCTGCGCCTCGACGCCCTTCGAACCCGGAACAATCCAGGCCGTCACGCCGTCGGCCCGGTGACGCCCCCGGACCAGCTGCGCAAAGCGCCGAAGATCCTCGATCCGACCGTTCGTACAGCTCCCGACGAAGACGTAGTCGATCGGATGGCCCTGCAGGCGTTCACCCGCCCGGAAATCCATATAGTGCAGCGCCTTCGGGTCGGCATCCGCCGGGATCGTCCCGTCGACGGCCATTCCCATGCCCGGGTTGGTGCCGTAAGTGATCATCGGTGCAATGTCGGCCGCATCGAAGCGGTACTCCTTGTCGAAAACGGCGTCCGGATCGCTGTAAAGCTCTCGCCACCGTCCGACGGCCGCATCGAAGGCCGCTCCCTGCGGCGCCCGTTCACGCCCCCGGAGGTATTCGAAGGTCTTCTCGTCGGGGGCGATCATCCCGCCCCGCGCACCGCACTCGATGCTCATGTTGCAGACCGTCATGCGACCCTCCATCGAGAGCGAACGGATCGTCGAGCCGGCAAACTCGATGAAGTGGCCCGTGCCGCCCGAGGCCGTGATCCGCGAAATAATGTAGAGGATCACATCCTTGGCCTCGACACCCGGGCGCAGCGGTCCGTCGACCGTAATGCGCATCGTCCGGGGCTTGGTCTGCAGGATACACTGGCTCGCAAAGACCATCTCCACCTCCGACGTCCCAACACCGAAGGCTACGGCCCCCAGCGCTCCATGGGTCGAGGTGTGGCTGTCGCCGCAGACGATCGTCATCCCCGGCTGCGTGAAGCCCAGCTCCGGGCCGATGATGTGTACGATCCCCTGGCGCGGATTCCCCACACCGAAATGTTCGATGCCGTACCGTGCGCAGTTGGCCGCAAGGGTCTCCACCTGACGCCGCGACTCGGGGTCCTCGATCGGCAGGTGCTGGTTCACGGTCGGGATGTTGTGGTCGGCCGTCGCCGTGATCTGAGCCGGCCGCGCCACGCCGATTCCCCGGCGTTCGAGCCCCGCAAAGGCCACCGGCGAGGTCACCTCGTGGATATACTGGCGGTCGATATAGAGCACGCACCGCCCTCCGTCCTCGACACGCACCGTGTGCGCATCCCAGATCTTGTCCAAAAGTGTCCGTCCCATAAGCTACTCCTCCCCTTTACGTTCCGTCACGTTCAGCGCCCGCAGTGCATCGAGGAAGGCCTCGATCGACGCCCGAGTCGTATCCGTATGCGCGGCAAAGCCGTGAACCGTCCGCGAGCCGCACTGGACCTGCACATGAACCCGGCCCACGTCGTTCGAGCCCCGCGTGATGGCCTGCATCAGAAACTCCGTCAGCACGACCTTCTCGTTGATGAGCTTCTTGATCGCCGTAACGGCCGCATCGACCGGTCCGTTGCCCGTCCCGATCGCCATCCGCTCGTGGTCGCCGAACTTCAGTACCACCGTGGCCGTCGGAACCAGCGTACCGGTGGTCACCTGCAGGAACTTCAGCGCAATGGACTGCTGCTTCATCCGGTCGATGTCGCCCACCAGATACAGCAGGTCGTAGTCGTGGATCTCCTTCTTGCGGTCTGCCAGCGCCAGGAACTTCTCGTAGGTGGCGTCCAGCTCCTCCGGCGTGAGGTCGTAGCCCAGCAGCTCGAGCCGGTGGACCAGTGCCGCACGCCCGCTCCGCGCCGTAAGCGCAATGACCGATTCGTTCAGCCCGATATCGTGCGGATCGATGATCTCGTACGTCTGCCGGTCCTTCAGCACCCCGTCCTGGTGGATGCCCGACGAGTGCGCGAAGGCATTCCGCCCGACAATCGCCTTGTTCGGCTGGACGGGCATGTTCATCAGGCTCGACACCAGGTGCGAGGCCTTGGTGATCAGCTGTGAGCGGATCCCCGTGTCGATATCCACATCCTTGTGGCAGCGGAGCGTCATGACCACCTCCTCCAGCGAGGTGTTGCCAGCCCGTTCGCCGATGCCGTTGATCGTCACCTCGGCCTGCCGGGCCCCGTTCAGAATGCCGCTCAGCGTGTTGGCCGTCGCCATGCCCAGGTCGTTGTGGCAGTGCGTCGAAAGAATCGCTCGGTCGATATTGGGCACGTGCTCCATCAGGTAGCGGATCTTGGCCCCGTATTCGTCCGGAAGGCAGTAGCCTGTCGTATCGGGGATGTTCACCACCGTCGCCCCCGCAGCAATCACCGCCTCGACGACCCGCGCCAGGTACTCCGTATCGGCCCGGCCCGCATCCTCGGCGTAGAACTCCACGTCCTCGACGTAGCGTTTGGCATACTTCACCGCCGCAATGGCCCGCTCGTAGATCTCATCCGGCGTCGAGCGAAGCTTGTCGTAGATGTGCTGCGGCGACACCCCGATCCCCGTATGGATCCGTTTGCGTTTGGCCAGCCGCAAGGCGTCGGCCGCTACGTCGATATCCTTCTCCACGGCCCGCGTCAGCGCGCAGATCGTCGGCTCCGAGACCGCTTTCGAGATCTCAAGCACCGAATTGAAATCGCCCGGACTCGAGATCGGAAAGCCCGCCTCGATCACATCCACTCCAAGGGCCTCCAGCAGTTTGGCTACCTCGATCTTCTCCGTCGTGTTCAACTGGCATCCGGGAACCTGTTCCCCGTCGCGCAGGGTCGTGTCGAAAATGTACAGTCTTTCGCTCATACTCGATACGTCGTATTTAATGGGTAAAAATTTCAGTGACGCAGCCTCACGATCGCCGTGCTGCATACGCCACCGTTCTTCTATTTTTTCGCCCGTAGATTACAATCCGTAACCTAAAGACGCTTTTTTACGATTGTTTCAGCCAAGAACCGCCCTCCACCCTATCACTCCAGAATCAAAGCCCGTTCATAACGCGCTCGTTCTTTGGCAAATATAATCATTTTTTAAGATTTTCAAAAACAAATCCGCAAAATATCGATCCGTTACATCACCTCACGGACAAAAAACGGGACTGCGAACCCGCAGTCCCGTTAACATTCGGCTCCGGAATGGCCTACTTTTCAAACGTCAGCTCGTCGAGCAGCCACGTCGCTCCGGCATACTTCTCGATCACCCACATCACGTAGCGGATGTCGACGCAGACCGTCTTGGCCAGCTCCGGATGGAACCACACGTCGCCGGCCATCGACTCGCGGTTGCCGTCGAAGGCCAGACCCACCAGACGGCCCCGGGCATCGAGAACCGGACTGCCTGAATTGCCGCCCGTAATGTCGTGGTTGGTCAGGAAATCGACGTAGAGCGTCCCCTTCTCGCCCCAACGACCCCAGTCCCGGGCCGCCAGAAGCTGTCGCAGATGGTCGTCGACCCGGTATTCATACTGTCCGGGATTGTACTTCTCCATGTAGCCCGCCGTCGTCGAGCGCGAATCGTAGTGCACTCCGTCCGAGGGCGAAACCGGGCCCACCGTGCCATAGGTCAGGCGCATCGTCGAGTTGGCGTTCGGGTACTGGAGGATCCCCTCCGAGTCCCGGAAATCGTAGAGCAGATCGGCATAGATCGACTCGAGGCGCATCACGTAGTTGCCCCCCAGCATCCGACCCATACCTTTGCCCTTGCCACGACCCATGCCGGGGCCCTTGCCACGACCCTCGCCCCGGAAGGCGCCGTAGCCGCAGCAGGCTTCGTGCTCAGCCCGGTTGACACAGTGGGTGAAGGTCTGCACCGGAACCGATTCGGTCAGTGCTACCAGCGGATCCTGCTGGATTTCGGCAACCGAACGGTCGCAGGCAAAGTAGGCGTCAAAGCGGTCGGCCGACGAGCAGAACGATGCATCGAAAGCTGCACGCGCCATGCGGTCGGCATCGCCGCCCGCCGCATCGTACTGCCGGCAGAGCGCTTCTCCCCACATCTCGCGCGGAACACTTGCCGTAAAGTTCACCGCCATGCGGGCGAACAAATCGCGATCCGTCGCCGGATCATAGTTCTTGCGCAGGCGGAAGCCCGCACGCAGTACGCCGGCAACGTCCTCGTCCGAACGACGCAGCGAATCGCGATGCGTACGCTCGAGTTTGCCCAGATAGGAGGCTACCCGATTGGCCGTCAACAGCGCCTCGCTCGGACCCAGCCATGCCTCGCGGAAGTAGTTCAGCGCCACCTCGGCGTCGCGGCGCTTCGCGTAGCCCGCCGAAAGGTACTCCAGCAGATCGCCATACTGCGCCCGCCGCGCCGAATCGGCGTCGATCCACGCCTGAAGGCGCTCCTCTTCGGCTCGGCGGATCGACGACACGCCGAACCGTTGCAGGCAGCGGGTCTCCCACTTGGCGTAGTCGGCGTAGTTGCTCAGCGAGAAGAAGGCATCGGAATAGGCCATCCGAACCAGCGGATCCCGCTCCATGTGGCGCCGGATGATGTCCATGCGCTCCTGGCGGTTCTGGACCACCACCGGATTCTTGACGTACTGCTTCTCATCAATGGCATACGACGAGGCGTAGCGGTTCGTGCGGCCCGGGAAGCCCAGGATCATCTGGAAATCGCCGTCGTGGACTCCCCCCGTCGCAATCCGCAGCACCGTGCGCGGTTTGAGAGGAACGTTCTCCGCTGCGTACTCCGCCGGACGGCCGTCCGGAGCCGTATAGACCCGGTAGAGGGCGAAATCTCCCTTGTGCTGCGGCCAGCCCCAGTTGTCGTAGTCGCCGCCGAAGGCTCCGATCGAAACCGGAGGCGCACCAACCAGACGCACGTCACGGTAAACCTCATAGTAGAACATCTGGTAGAGTTTGCCGCCCCACATCGACATGCACGAAACTTCAAGGTCGGTCGTCGCGGCGTACTTCTTCTCGATCTCCGAGTAGACCCGACGCATCGACATCGGACCCCATTTCCCTTCGTTTCGGAGGCGCGTCTTGATCGCCTCGACCTCCGCCGTCACATCCTCGATCCGACGCAGAAACGACACCGTCTTGCCCGGTACGGGAATCTCCTCCCCGCGCGTCCGCGCCCAGAAGCCCGTCTCCAGGTAGTTGTGCTCCTCGGTCGAAAGAGCGCAGATGTCACTGTAGGCCACGTGGTGGTTCGTGATCATCAGCCCCTCGTCCGAAATCATGCTTCCGGTACCCATGCCTCCGTCAACGGCAACCACCGCATCCGACAATGCCGGAGTCTGCTCGTCGTAGATGGCCGAAGCCTTCAGCTTCAGACCCTCGGCTCGCATCCGGGGGTAGATCTTCCCCAGATCGGTCATCAGCCACATCCCTTCGTCGGCCCGTACCGACTGAAGGATCGTCAACAGCGCCAGGGCGCCCGTAATCCATCTCTTCATGTTGTCTCTTTTTCGCTTGTTGTCTGCTTTCTCCTCATCGCAGAAGCGACACACGCCCCTTGATGCCCCCATCGGGCCCGGGTGTGTGTCGCTTTGCTGCGGTTTACCGGTATCGGAACACTACTTCGTAGCTGCCGCGGCGGCCGGTTCCTCGACCGTGTGGCCCTCAACCGTGAACTTCAGCCGCGGTGCCGACTCCTGGAACGTGCCGTCGGCCATGCGAAGCGTCCACTTCTCGGCCTGGAAAATCTCCTTCCAGATCCGCGCATCGTCCCACATCGACTTCACGTAGTGCAGTCGCATCACCGGTACGGTGTCGCGAAGCACGAAGTCCAGCGACGTGATGCCATCCTGGCACGACAGAAAACTCTTGAAATAGGGGAACGTACGGCGGATAAGCGGCTTCTCGATGCTCGGGAACTCCATCTCGTAGACCGCCTTCGGGAAGGCCGCGTCGTCGCCCCACTTCTCCTGGTTGGCCACGAAGCGTCCGTTCATCTCCTCGATCTCGCGGAACATCACCTGGGCAAACTCCTCGCGCGAAACCTCTCCCGTCCACTCGAAGCTCTTCAGCACCGTGTGCATCGGGATCGTCTTCTCACCCTCCTTCATCGGAATGATCAGCTCCCTGGCATCGATTGCCTCGGCCATCTGCTTCTCGGTAATCGTCACCGACGGATCCGTATAGACCGTCACCGCTACCGGGCAGGCAAACTCCGACGTGAAGCCGTAGATACCCTCGATTTTCTGGAGCACCATGCCGAAATAGACCATGTCCATCCGGTCGTGGAGCCCCTCAACGCCCAACTGCAGCACCCGCAGCGTCGGCACATCGGCCGTCGGCATGGCATACTTGCGCATCGTCGGCGTAAAGATCGCCTCCTGGATCTTCACCGTATCGGTCTTCGCCGGGTCATAGAGAATCTCGACGCCGTGGTGACGGACATACGTCTTCACGCCATAGACGCCCGGCACCGTCTGCATCTTGGCCGAGAAGGCCTTCGACGAGCCGTAGCACTTCACCGTCTGCAGCCCCTGCATCTCGTAGGTCGTCAGGTTCTCGACCTTCTCATAGTCACCCCACTTCTCGTCGATGGTCGGAAGTTCCAGCGTGTTGCCCAGCCACAGCGCTATGGCAAACAGTACCACCGTCAGAATACCCGGCACCCAGCGCAGCGACCGCCGCCCGTTGAACTGAAGCGCATCCTGCGAACACGACGAAATGCACTGTCCGCACATCGTACAGTCGACATGCTTCACCTTCCCGAGATCCTGCACGCGGATCCCGTAGGGGCACTTCTTCGTGCAGAGTCCGCACCCGTTGCAGGCCTCCGCATCACGCACGACGTACATCAGCGGGAAGGTGCAGCTGCGCAGCTTGATCATCTCGATCAGGTAGGCCGCCAGGCACGTCGCACCGATGATCCACGGCCAGCTCCCCTCGATTCCCGTCAGTCCGAGAATCCACGCTACAACCGCGGCGGCCAGCAGCAGCCACGTGAACTTGAAGATGTTGCTCGCGGCGCCCAGCGGGCAAATGTACTTGCACCAGAACATCTTCACCACAAAACCGCCCAGCAGAAGCAGCACAAGGCTCGTGATGGACATCCAGAGGACGATCTCGCCCTTGAAGCCCGTGGCCACAGCGTAGTAGGGATCCAGCTGCTTGCAGAACAGCTCGCTCGACGAAAGCGTGTTGTAGAGAATCGTGAACAGCAGCACGTATTTCACGACGCGCAAGGCGCGGTCGGCAATGCTCCCCGGACGGATCTCAACCTGTACGTGCAGCTTCTTGCCCACGCGGCCCATCGCTTCACCCACGGTACCTACCGGGCAGAGGTAGCCGCAGAAGAGTTTCGAGAAGAGGATCACCCCGACGGCCAGCACCAGCCCCATCATGATCTGAAGCATCGACATCGAGCAGGCCAGCGAATTGTTGACCACATAGGTGCCGAAGGCCTGCAGTCCGCCGAACGGACAATACTTCTCCACGTCAACCGCCTTGTCGGCAAACGTGCTCCAAAGCACCGTGACCACAATGGCGGCCAGAACGCCCCATTGCAGCACGTGTTTCAGGTAATTGGGTTTTCTTTTCATGAATCGTTAATAGTGTTGTGTGTGTTGTCTTTGCCTGTTCAGCCCCGGTGCTACTCCGCATCCTTGATACAACGGACCGGGACTCCGCAGAAGCCGCTGTTGTAGGCGACCGTCACGCGGTTATAGGTGTCATTATAGGTAATCATAGCCGCGAAATACTGGATATTCTTGATGCCGCTCATCGCATCGCCTGCCGTATTATAGGTGATCTGGTAGGCCGTCGATCCGGCATAGTAGCCCATACCGTAGGCCGTATCATCAGCCTTGGATACCGACGCCATATAAGCAGGCGTTGCAGTCGCATTATTGGCGTTGATATAACCACAGCCCGAGAAGTTGAAGCCGTCTTCGTTGAGCTTGACCATCGAACCGCCGTTCTGGGCCGCATCATAATAGGGAGCCGTCGGATCGGAAAGTCCGCCCGAACCGGCTCCGGCCAGTTTCATCCATTCATCCTTCGTCGGGATGTGCCAGCCGTCGGGGCAAATACCCTGAGCACCCTCCTTCGTATTGTAGTTCTCCGCCGTCAGCTCGCCATCCAGACCCAGCAGCACCGGATAGCTGTACAACAGGCCGTTCGTCTCGGCCAGATCCGGATCGACCTCCTTGTCCAGGTTGCACGGGTACCATACACCGTTGCCATCGGCCGGATTGCTCGAAATGCTCTTGCCTTCGGGTACGTAGCGCAGGTTCTCGGCCATCCACGTCCGGCCGTCCTTCAGCGTCACGATCTTGTACTTCACGCCGCCCCACTCAACCGTGGCAGCTTCGCTCGTGCCCTGACCCTCGGTCGGGATCTCTTCGGCATCCTCCCAGCCCTCGATCGGACCTTCCATCGCAATCTCCATGTTGGTCGGCTTGACACGAACCGTTACCGGGTAGCTCTTGCCGCCCTCGAGTTCCGTCTCGCTGTAGCTCTGCGAACGCGTGCCCTCGGCCGTCGTCACCGTTACGCTGAACTTCGCCGACTGCGGAACTACCAATGCGTAGTACTTCGAATTGGCCGTCACCTCACGCGCCGTAATGTCCTGCGTCGCAGCATCCGACTTGACCGTCACCGTATTGGCCGCGGCGTCGATCACGGCCGTGCCGATCGTCCCCGTCACCACAAGCTGCGTCACCGGGAAGTCCGTCTCGTTGTCGATCGTGAAGACCAGACGCGACATCTTGTGGCGGAAGGTCATCCCCACGGCATTCTTCGTTGGGTAGACGCCCGTCTTCAGGGCCGTCATCAGGTCCGAAGCATCGTAGCCGTCACCTCCCTGGTCGGCCTTCACCGTAAACTCCGAAGGTGCCGGATCCGAATAGGGATAGTAGGCAAATAACGTCGCCGGGGCATTCACATCTTCGTACCACAGCAGACTCTCCTCGCCCGCAAAGCGGCTGTCACTGCCGTAGACAAACTTGCGGTTGGTCACGTAGGCCTCCGCTGCCGTCGTCACCGTTACGCCAATCGCATCCCCCGTCTCGAAATCCACCTCCGTGGCTCGCGTGATCGTCGGATCGATCGTCAACTGCATCGGACCCGAAGGCCCGCTCTCCTCCTTCGAACAGGCCACCACCATCGCAGCAGCCACTGCCATCGTCAGAATCCTTTTCATAAGCGTCTGTTTTTATCGGTTAAAAATTATATCCTACGCCCAGTGTCGCCCGAACCCGGTTGGGTTGCGACACGTAATGCACGTCAAATCCATGCTCGTAGCGCGCCGACAGGTCGATATAGAACCGCCGGATGTTGCGCCGCACGCCCGCTCCGGCCCCAACCCGCGGCATCGTCCAGTATTCGTTCTCGCAGTTGTAGAAGTCGGTCAGCTGCATCGGGTATTCACCCGGCCGGGCCGGCGACTCGCCCAGTTCCTCCCGTTCGCTGAAACCGCCCCGCCGGAAATCAGCCGCAAGGGTCAGCTCCCACGCCCCGAAGCGGTAAAGCCACGTACTCCAGACCATCGTCCACTGCAGCCGCTGACCCCGCGTCTGCGGGTACATCAGCGTCGACTCGCGGTTCAGATCCGTATGGCTTATACCCACACGCCAGTCCATGCGTGTCGTCGTCCATTCGTATTCGGCGCTCAGGTCGAGCCGCTTGCGTCCGAAAATCGGCGTCGAGCCGTGCAGGTGAGGGGTCGAAACGCCGTTGACCGACTCGTAGGTGAGGATGTTCTCGCGGTTGGCAAGCGACTCCCACTCCATACCGAGTCGTACGTAGTGGAGGTCGGACGCCTCGCCGAGGGTCAGCACACCGTTTGCCGTCACCCGATCGGCATCGTATTCGTGCCAGATCGCACCGCCCTCGCCCGTGTGCCCCTGCCGGTTGCGGTAGGCCGCATCCACGTAGAGAGGACCGTACTGAAGCTGGAGCCCCGCACCCTGGGTCGTCTCGCGGATCGGGAAGCCCGTCACGCCCGACGTCGTCAGGTGAAGGTCGTTGCTCTCCCACAACTGCAGCGTTCCGTAGCGAAGTCCCCGGTCAAAAAAGGCCTGGTACGATTCCGGCGTTGAGCCGATCTCCTCGGCCTCGATCTTCTCGTTGTCGATCCCGACGATATAGGCCGCGCCCACGGCAAAACGTTCCGAACGATACATCACGCCCGGCGAAAACTCGAAGTCCAGACGCGTGTTCTTGTGGCGGAGGTCCTTGCGCTTGGCGTAGTTGCGCGCCTCGAACGAGACGTTCAGTCCCACCAGCCACCGCCGGGTCAGCTCGGCAGAAAGCCCCGCACGGAAGTTATAGCTCTCACGAACCTTCCGTCCCGGCGTGAACTCCACGATATCAACCGGATAGTAGCCCGGGACGGTAAACATCGACCCGCACATGTTCCGGCCGTCGAAATAGTCGTAGTTGAAGCCACCGGCAAACGAAATCCGGTTCAGGTGGCGGATCGATTCCGTACGCACCCCGGCGTTCCAGCTGTTGTCCGACGACGAAGGGTCCGTCAGCCCGCCGTTCTCCTTCGTGAAGTAGGCCTCCGCGTAGGAGTGGCTCACGCTGTCCTGACGAAGCCCCGCCGCGTTGACCGACCCGTTCCACGCATTGCGCCGGAAGGTCTCTTCAAAGCGATCCTGCGCCACGGCTCCCGTGGCGGCGATCAGAAGCAGTATGGTTACAATCCGTCTCATAAGCCCTCTCGCAGCGATTGTGTCTCCCGCTCATAGAAGTCGTTCGACGAGTTGTTCGTATCGTAGTAGACGTCGAAACCGGCCGTCGCCGTCGTCGTCTCGTTCAGCCTCCGGTGGAGCGTATGCCCCTGCGACATGGCCGAGAACTCCACGCCCGCAGCGTCGATGTCGGAACGCAGCCGCTTGGTCCGTGCCGCCCCCGTCTTGTCGATCACCTCAACACCGTCGATGACCCAGTCCCACGGAATCTTCGTATAGAGCAGCGATCCGTCCTGCGTCTCCGAATCCTTCGACGCCAGATACGACGTCAGATCATACCCCTCCGGGGCCCGGAAGATGATGATCGCCGGCGAATTGTTCGATATCACATAGGCGCTGCTCTTGCCCGTCTTCTTGAGCATCTTCAGGTAGTGCGCCTCGTCGATCTGGTCGCCCGGAGCCGGCGTCGGGTAGGTCGTCGTTCCCGGATAGTTCAGCAGATCGTAGAGGACGAAATAGCCCTTGCGGTTCAGATTCACCGACATCGAGTAGGTCTGCGTATGATCCACGCCGTGGTAGGCGATCACCGCATCATCGCCCGGTGCCAGCGGATAATCCTCCCCGCTGCCCGGGAACTGCCAGACGCAGTCCGGAACCGGAGCGAAATCCTGGAAAACCAGATTGCCCGTCGCATCGGTCGTCGTCCACGGGTTGTTCGTCGCCGACGAGTTATAGGGCGCTACGGTACTCAGACACAATCCATCGAGATATTGCGTCTCAAACGAATTGTTGTGCAGGATGATGTACTTGTCGTTGGTATAGGTTCCCGTCGAGGGGTAATCCTGCGGGCAGCCGCCCGAGTAGATCTCCTTGATGATGACCGTACCCGGCTTGGAGTACGACAGTGCAACGGTCAGGTTCTGGTCCCCGGACGAAAGATCCACCAGCTCCACCGAACCGTTGAAAACCGACTCTTCATCGGCAAGGTCCAGCACCGAAAGCTTGTAGTGGCCCGCCGAAACGCGGAAATCCGCAGCCCCCGCAGCATCGGTCAGCGCCGTATAGACATTGCCCGAATTGCGGTCGGAAAGAGTCACCGCAACACCCTCGCGCAGGTAGTCCGCATACTCCTCCGGGTAGCTCACCGCCACATGCAGGCTGCGGACCGAACGCCCGTAGGGATCACTTCCGAACGACGTGCAGGCCGCCGAAAACATCACAAAACAGATAAGTGTCAGCTTCTTCATCGTCGTCAGAATTTGAGGCGTACCGTCAGGCCGTAGTAGAACGACGGGGTGAAGACCACCCGTACTCCCGTCGCATAGGAGCGCATGAACGGTCGCGAATTGGTGAAGTTATTGGCGTAGAACGAAATCGACACATGGTCGCCGATCTCCTTCGTTATGCTCAGATTGGCCGAAAAATAGGGGTCGTAGCCATCTTCGTTAAAGGCGTACGTGTTGGCCGAACGCAGCAGCAGCGACGCAAAATCGGGATTGTTCCGCTCGGCATCCGTAAAGGGATGCCGCTCGCCCGACTGGTCGATATAGGCAATCGGCCAGATGGCCGTATAGCTGTTGCCGTCGTAGATGCTCCCGCCCGTCGGATTGCGGTTCTCGTCGACGTTGAAGGCGTACTCCTCGCCGTTATACTCCGAAAGGTGCTGCGAACGCTTAAGAAGCGACGCCTCCAGCCGCAGCGAGATGATCATCCGGATCGACGGCAGGTGCGTCGTCGCCGTCAGGTTCGCATCCAGGGAGTGGGTCTTCGTGCCGTTGTAGGTGATCGTCGAGTTGCTCCCGTTGTCGGCGTAGATGCCCACGTAGGGGTAGAAGTTTCCGCCCGTCGTGACACTCGGATAGTACCACGCCTCACCCGTATTGATGTACTTCGTATAGCCATAGGCTCCGTCGAGCCGAAGCTGCGTCCGCAGGGGCCGGATCTCCGGAAAGTCGAAGACAAACTCCAGTCCCATGCGGTCGACCGGCGATCCGTTGCTCTGGTAGGTGTTCCGAACAAAGGTCTGCTTGTCGCTCCCCGTCATCAGGATCCATCCCTGCGACAGGTTGTCCGCATCGCGGATAAACATCTCGCCCGTCTGGCTGTCCACCTTGAAGAGCGGATGGGTCGGCATCGTGAAGGGTTCGCCGTCCGGCGTGGTCGTCGGCAGCGAACTCAGCCGGTAGGTATAGGGTTCGTACTCGTTCTTGAGCTCAAAGGGGTATTTCGTGCGGTTGAAGTAGCCAACCAGCGAAATCGACGTCCCGCCGATGCGCAGATCGACACCCACCTCCGAATTGCGGTTCCGCTGCCAACGCAGGTCGGGATTGTACATGATCTCATAGGGCCGCGTGTGGAAAACGTAGAGGCTCTGGCCGCCGTACGAAACGCCGTAGACCTGACGGTCGAGATAGTTCGGGTCCGGGTAGAGAATCTTGAACGACGGCAGTTTGTCGGTCAGACCCCACCCGCCGCGGATCGTCAGCCAGTCCGTAATGCGGTACTTCAGGTTCAGTCGCGGAGAGAGGCTCTGCGTCTTGTCGTAGCGCGACCCCTTGATGAAGGTCTTCTCCGCACGCAGTCCCGCCATCAGCTGCACCGATCCGCTGCCCACGGGCAGTGTCAGCGTCTCCTCAAGGTAGGCCGCCAGATTGTGCATGTACGGAATGTCGGTATAGGGCCGAGGACGGTAGCCGTTCGGCGCCAGCGCCGGATCCTCGTAGTAGGCCCCCTGGCCCACGTTGCCGTCGGCTCGCCACGATACGCCCACCTTGGCATTGCTGTGAATGTCTCCCCAACTGCGGATCCACGTCGCCTTGAGATTGGCCGCATAGTCCAGCTCCTTCGAATCGACACACTGCGTCGTATAGTAGGTCGACGGAAGCAGGTCCGCTACAAAGTAACCCTCGTCCGTCGCGTGGACCGCCGGACTCATCGTCGAACTCGTATTATAGGTATGGATCCGCGTAAGATTGTCCGCATAGTTGATCGAGGCGTCGAAATCCACACTCGTGATCGCCTTGCGGTTGAGCAGCCACTTGAGCGACGTATTGGCCCGCAGGGCATTGTCTCGGTCCTTCTCCCACTCGCCAGCCTGCACGTCGGGATCATCCTCCGAGTTCATGCCGCCCACGTTGGCCGAAACCCCGAAATCAAAGCGCAGCACCTTCGCAAAGGTATTCTGGTAGTTGAGCGAAAGCCCCGTGCGCGAATAGGAGGTATAGGGCGAGGTCGGATTCTTCGTCGCCCGCGTATACTCGATGTTCGAATTCAGCACTCCGCGGTCGTCGCCCAGATCAAAACCCTTCGAGGCGGCAATCTGCTTGGTCCGCGGATTGGTCGAGAGAACCAGCATGTAGGGCGTGCGACCCTTGCGCGTCGAGATCTTCACCATACCCGACGAAATATCCCCGTACTCGGCCGACGGAACGCCCGTGATCACCTCGACCGATTCGATCGACGTCGAGGAGATGTTGCGTGTACTGACGCCCGTCAGGTCCCCCAGCGAAGCGTTGGTCGACAGGCGTACGCCATCCACCTCTACGGCCGTTCCGAAC
Organism: Alistipes megaguti; assembly: GCF_944320325.1. NCBI lineage: Bacteria > Pseudomonadati > Bacteroidota > Bacteroidia > Bacteroidales > Rikenellaceae > Alistipes > Alistipes megaguti. Next base: position 83,680 of record NZ_CALUHA010000002.1, on the reverse strand, counting down.
GAGGCATTGCCCGCCGTCGAACCGCCGTCGCGCAGCGAAAAAGTGTTGTTCTCCATCAGGTCCGGATTCACCGTCTTGCCGCCAGGAAGCAGCGTCGAGATGTCCGACACGTTGACCATCTGCAGGTGGTTGATGGCATTCCCCTCGATCGTACGCGAGGTCGCCATGGCGTTGGTCGCCTCACGCGCCGTAACCACCACACTCTCCAGCTTGAGGTTGTCCTCCGGGGCGTAGAGGCACAACGAATCCAGGTCGCGGTGAACCTCAACCTCCGTAAGCGTCGTCACGTAGCCCAGGCACGAGACCGAAAAGAGCACCTTGCCCGCCGGTACGTTCTTCACCGAAAAGTTTCCCTCGTTGTCCGCTACGGCCCACAAACCCGCCTTCGGAAGCTCCACGACGGCCAGCCCGATCGGGGTCGGTTTCTTTCCCCCCCCCTTGACCAGTACGCGTCCCGACACGTTGTATTGCTGTGCAATTAAGGCAGTCGGTAATGCCCAAAACAATACCAACAGGAGTAGATATCGTCTCATAATAGCCTAACTAACACTACAAATATATAAAAAAAGCGCATGATATTCTTTTTATCAACTCTTTTTTCAGATATACAGACCCTTTCTTAAATTTATTAAACAAAACAAAGACAGCATAACGGACAGATATTCCGTCAGATAAAACATTTCCCAAAGGACGATCGGAACGGATACGCCAATCGGGGAAATACGCAAAAAAATAAGCCGGAAATTCCGGCATCAAAGGCTTTGAGGCCATGGAGCTTTGAGGTCCTGAGTCTTTGGGGGCCATGGGGCTCAAAGACTCAGGACCTCAGACATTCAGTTTTCTCGGATTCAGAGGCTCAGAGGCTCGCAGGAAAGCCCCCAGGCCTCGGCTACCGGCCGGTAGACCACCTTGCCCGAAACCACGTTCAGCCCCAGCGCCAGCTCCGCATTCTCACGCGCGGCCCGCTGCCAGCCCTTGTCGGCCAATTGCAGCACGTAGGGAAGCGTTGCGTTGGTCAGCGCCAGCGTCGAGGTCCGCGGCACGGCCCCCGGAATATTCGCCACGCAATAGTGCAGAATACCGTCCACGTAGTAGACCGGATCCTCGTGCGTCGTCGGGCGCGACGTCTCGAAGCACCCTCCCTGGTCAATCGCAACGTCCACCATCACCGTTCCCGGCTCCATCAGTTTCAACATGTCGCGCGTCACGAGTTTCGGAGCCTTCGCCCCAGGAATCAAAACCGAACCGATCACCAGATCGGCATGACGCAGCTCCTCGCGGATGTTATACTCCGACGACATGAGCGTCTTGACGTTCTTCGGCATCACGTCGGCCAGATAGGTCAGGCGCTGCAGCGAAATGTCGCAGATCGTCACGTCGGCTCCCGTGCCCGCCGCCGTACGCGCCGCAGCCGTCCCGACAACACCCGCTCCGATCACGAAGACCTTCGCCGGCTTCACGCCCGGAACACCTCCCAGCAGTACGCCCTTGCCTCCACGCGGCTTCTCCAGGAAATAACACCCCTCCTGTGCCGCCATGCGCCCGGCAACCTCCGACATCGGAATCAGCAGCGGCAGCGACCGGTCCGCACGCTCGACCGTCTCATAGGCGCAGCACACGGCCCCGCTGTCGATCATCGCATGGGTCAGCGCCTCGCTGCTCGCAAAGTGAAAATAGGTGAAGACCAGCTGGTCGCGACGGATGAGTTTGTACTCCGGGGCAATCGGCTCCTTGACCTTCACGATCATCTCCGCCGTGGCGTAGACATCCTCGATCGTGGGCAGAAGCTCCGCCCCGACGGCCGTATAGGCCGAGTCGGCAAATCCGCTGTTCTCTCCGGCCGTAGCCTGCACATACACCTTGTGTCCCCGCTTGACGAGCTCCTGGGCGCCCGCCGGGGTCAGAGCAACGCGGTTCTCGTTGTTCTTGATCTCTTTTGGAATACCGACAATCATGGGTTTGAAGTTTTTAAGGTTTTTGCCTCTCAAAATACGAAATCGTCAGCTAATTCCAAAAAAAATTCCGACAATATGACCGATCTCTCAGAATCGGCAGGAGACCGTCACGTAGAACGACCGCGGTGGCACGTAGCTGTAACGCGTCGCCTGCGGCGTGTAGAAGGTCGCATCGCCGCTCCGGATCCGCCGCACGCGCAGCGATTCGTAACCGCTGTAGACCATATCGGAATCGCCCAGCAGATTGCGAAGCAGCAGCGCCACAGTCAGCCGCGAACGCTCGAACCAGAAGCTCCTGAAGAGCGATGCATCGAGCGTGAAGGCATCCGGCAGCCGCTCCTGGCGCGTGAAGGCAGCGAAGGCTTCCTGCGTGATGCCGCCCTGGCCGGCCAGCCGATCGGTACGCCGTAGCGCCATCGGCTCGACGTAGCGCTCCGCGGCATACCCCGCCGAGGTGTGGATCCCCCACCCCCGACGCCCGAACCACGAAAGTTCGGCCGAGGCGGTCACGGCAGGAGCCCCGCCTACCCGGCATCCGCCCATCCGGCTCGCCGAACCCCGGTCGACCGGCGTATTGTCCACGTCGGAGAGCACCTCAACACGCGGATCCCGGACATACCGATAACTCCCCGCCGAGGCCGCAAGCGTCAGCCGCCAACGATCCGACAGACGAATCTCCGCTGCCGTCTCGATACCCAGACTCCGAATTCCGATCCCGGTGACGGCCAAGTCGCAATAGACGTAGGACATGTCGTCGTAATAGCGGAGAGTCTGCGAACCGTCGAGCCGCAACAACGCAAAAAGCGACGTCTGAAGGTTGACGGTCGGGCCCGTCAGGCGGTAGGTCAACTCGGCGCCATATGTGCGCCCGGCCTTTGCATCGGTGAGCGTGCGGTTGTTGTAGAGCGGCTGGTAGAAGAGATCTTCGGCGTCGGGGATCTCCGCTGCGGCCAGCAGCGACAGCTCGACGTAGTGGCGCGGCGTGAAGGCCCAACCGCCCGAGAATTTCAGCCGGTAGGGCGAAAAGCGCATGACCCGTGAGCGTCCGAAGGACTGGCTGCCCGGAAAGAGCTCCTTCTCGTAGTGGCCCCGGCGGCTGACGGCCCCGCTACCGACAGCCAGCAGCACCTCGCCCCGAAAGCGGTCCGAACGGTAGTCGGCCTGCAGATACACCTCGGCCGAGCGCGTGGTGAGCGAATAGTCATAGGCGAAGCGGTCACCCCGACGGATCTTCCGGTCGGGATGGCGCAGGTCGTTCTGAAGCAGCGTGCCGTAGGTGTCGTCGTCGACCAGAAACTGGTCGATATCCGTGAGGTAGTCCGCCTCGAGCAGATCGCGCATCTGCTTGTAGTTGCGGCGGTCGTCGAGTTGCAGCTGCGCCCCGTAGCGAAGCGTCAGGCGACGTTCGGCCTCCGTCGTGAAGCTGAGATGAAGCGTCGCGTCCCAAAGCCGCTCGACTCGGTCCTCCAGCGCATAGACCGCCTCGCCGCCCGCCATGCGGTTCTCGCGGATCAGTTCGTCCCAGTCGATCTGCGTATAACGGGGATCCCGCGTCAGCCACGCCTGCTCGGTGGCCCGGTCGCCCGTATAGCTCGGCAGGTAGCGGTAGTTGTCCGGCATCGGCGTGCGCGCGTCGTACCACCCCAGCATGCTGTAGCGGCTCTTGCCCGCCTCAACGCCCGCCGAGGCCGAAAGCCGCGTTGAAGCGGTGAGCTGCCGCTCCCACACGGCCGCGGCCAGCGGAAGCGTCTCGCGCCGGACCCGCGAATTGCGCACCCGGCCGTCCTGATAGCCCCAGGCGGGATTATAGAGCCGGTCGCCCGTCAGCTGAAAGGCCTCCTCCGAGGTCGTGAGGCGGGTGCCCCGCACGGAGGTCGGGACGATGCAGACGAGCGAAAGTTCGCCCTGCTTATCCCAGCGGCGCGTCAAGCGCACTCCCGCGGTCAGGGCATTCGTGAAGACCCCCTCGACGTGCAGGTCCCGGCCCGTGCGGAAGTCCGCGGCGGCCGTCAGTTGCCAGCCGTGACCCAGGCGGCGGGTGGCCGCCACACGCGAACCGAAACGGTAGTTGCGGTCGGAGAAGCGCACCGAAACCAGATAGGGCTGGAGCGGTTCGCCGGCCGGAAAGTGGAGCTGCGTCGTGGAGACGGCGCCCCCGAAAGGGGCCGGTGAGCTCTGAAGTCCCGCAATACGCTGCTCCTCGGCGCCCAGCAGACGCATCAGCCCGAGATAATGATAGGAGATGTCGATTCCGGAAAGCTGCGTCCGTTCCGACGCATAGCCGCACCCCCGACGGGCAAGGGCCACTCCCGGAAGCGTAAAATCGGTGGAGATGCCATAGAGATCCGCCGGACCCTGAATCGCCCGGTAGAAGAGTGTCGTATCGGTCTGGAGCCGAACAGGTCGCTCCTCCCGCCCGGCATAGGGATAATATGCATCGTCGGGATGCTGCTGGGCCGCGGACGTCATGGGGTATGACAACCCCACCATGACGATGGCCAGCAGAGAAAAATGCCCGTTCGACATATTCCGAAAAACTTTTTCATATACAAAGATAGTGAAATATGTCAATTGCGGAAATATTCTGCACGGTTTCTGCCGCCCCGGAATCAGAAGCGAACCATGAACTCCGCTACGAACTTGTCCTGCTCGGAGAGGTCCGGCTCAGCCGTCGGACGATAGAAGTAGGCCTCATAGTTGACGCGGATGTCGGCCCGGAAGGGAAGACCCAGGCTGAAGGTCAGACCGCCGGTCACCCGGTGGCGTTCGGGATCGTCGGCAAGCAGCACGCCTCCCGCTCCGGCAATACCCGTGCTGTGGTCCGACATATAGTCGTAGCGCGCCAGCACCGAAATCTGGCGCAGCGCCCGGCTTCGCAGCGGAAAGTTCCGGCACACGAAGGCATCCACGACATTCACCCCGGGGAAGGCCTCCGATGCGTAGTTCTTGCGCAGGTACTCCCCCTCGATGTGCCACAGGCTATTCTCGTAGTAGGCGCCGATGTCGTACATGTGGATGTCGACCAGATCCGGGTGGGTCTTCTGGATGCTCAGCGAAAGGTTCACCCGCTCGGCAAAGCGGAAGCGCGCCTTGGCCGAATAGTTGAACGACCGCGTCCAGTAGTCCTTCTGATTGGTCAGCCCCGAGCCGTTGAAGAGCCCCCCTTCGAGCGTCACCGGAACCCGCCGGCCGAAGCTCCACGCCAGCGTCGCACCCACGTCACGCACGTTGCCCGCCTGTTTGGCAATGAACGAGCGGTTGGCAAAGTACTGTTCGTGGGGCGAGCGGTGGGCGTCGATCGTAAAGGGTACGCGCATCTGGCCGATCGTGAACCGCAGACGCCGCTGCAGCAGGTTCAACCGTGCGTAGGCATCCAGCATCTTGATCGAACCCTCGTCCGAAAGGTCAATCTCCGCCTTGTAGTTCACCAGCGGAGTCACCTGGCCCGAAAGGCTGAAGCGTGCGTTGCGCACCTCGAAGCGGCTCTTCCCCAGGTCGGGCTGGTACTCGAATTTCGCCCGCACCGTTCCGTGGAGCTGCACCGTGAAGGTCGGCTCCTTGACCGCCGAAGCCGGGGCCGATGCGGACGAAGCCGCAGGGGCTGCAGGGGCCGTGGCAGAAATCGCAGATGCCCGAGCAGTCGGAGTCGTCGGAACATCGGCGGTCGGGGAAACCGAAACGGGCATGGCGGCCGCAGAGAGGGTGGAGACGTCCGAAGGTGCGGGAACCGCAGAAGACGAAGACTCCGTACGCAGTGAATCCGGCGCGGCAGGGCTCAGAACGGGAGTCGTGGCGGGGCCTGTGACGGGGCTTGCAGCGGGACCTGCAACGGGGTCTATGACAGGACTGGCAGCGAGACCTGCAACGGGGCTTGCGGCTTCGGCCGCAGGGATCAAAAGAAACGAAGCCAGAATCAGGGAGAGGATGGATCTCTTCATGGACGTTACTTGTTGTGTCGGCAAAGGTCTGAAACAGTTGTTGCAACACCGTAACACGGCGGTTAGATTTCCGTAACACGCCCCGCCGGAAACAAGCAGGCCCCGGTCCGATCGGCCGGGGTCCCGCATCGTATGGGAATTCACGCCGCCGGCGTCAGAGCGTCCGAAGCGTCTCGCAAAGCAGCTGCCAGAACTTCATGACCGTAGAGATCTCCAGCCGCTCGTCGGGCGAGTGGACACCCCGCAGCGTCGGACCGAACGACACCATCTCCAGATCGGGATACTTCTCCAGGAAGAGCCCGCACTCCAGTCCGGCGTGGATCGCACGAACCTTCGGATCCGTGGCGAAAAGACGCCGGTAGGCCTCCTCGGTCACCTTCAGCAGGTGCGACGTCGGATTCGGCGTCCAGCCCGGATAGCCGTCCGAATGGGCCACGTCGGCTCCCGCCAGCGCGAAGACCGACTCGACCATCTGCATCACGTAGGTCTTGGCACTCTCGACCGACGAGCGCTGCGACGAGGTCACCACGATGCGGTCGCGACCCTCGAACTTCACCGAAGCCAGGTTCGTCGACGTCTCCACCAGACCCGGAACCGCAAACGACATGGCTACCACGCCGTTCGGAACCCCAACCAGCGAGTAGACCAGTCCGAACTGCGTCCGCGCGTCGAGCACCTCCTCCACCTCGGGCATCTCGTTGAGCGTAATCTTGAAATTCGGCTCCCGGAAACGGAACTCCGCCTCGAGATCCGCCGCAAAGAGCCGGTAGCGTTTCTCGAAATCGCCCTTCAGACGCGTCGGAACTCCGAAGATGGCGTAAGCCTCACGCGGAATCGCATTGCGCAGGTTGCCGCCGCTGAAATAGCTCAGCCGCAGCTCGCACGACTGCATCCCGTCCCACAGCAGACGCGCCACCATCTTGTTCGAATTGACACGGCCCTTGTCGATGTCGTCACCCGAGTGGCCGCCCAGCAGATCCGAGACATCCACACGGAAGAACGAATAGTTCTTCGGGGCCGGCTCCATCGTACAGTGAAACGTGGCAATGGTGTCGATGCCGCCGGCGCAACCGATGAAAAGCTCGCCCTCGTCCTCCGAATCGAGGTTGATGAGGTATTTGCCCGTGAGCATCCCCTCGCCCAGCTCGAAGGCTCCGGTGAGGCCCGTCTCCTCGTCGACGGTGAACAGCGCCTCAAGCGGTCCGTGCTGCACCTCCGCGTCGAGCAGCACGGCCAGCGCCGCCGCCATGCCGATGCCGCAGTCGGCGCCCAGTGTCGTCCCTTCGGCCTTCACCCACTCGCCGTCGATGCGCGTGCGGATCGGGTCGTTCTCGAAGTCGAACTCCACGTCCGAATTCTTCTCGCACACCATATCCATGTGCGACTGAAGAATCACCGCCGGACGATCCTCATAGCCCGGCGTCGCCGGCTTGCGCATCACCACGTTGCCGATGGCATCCTTCTGATACTCGATCCCGTGTTCCTGGGCGAAACGAACCAGAAAATCGATGATCTTGCCCTCCTTCTTCGAGGGGCGCGGTACCTGGGTGATGGCGTCGAACTGCTCCCATACCAGGCGCGGTTCAAGGGTTGAGATTGCTGACATAGGTTTCTTGTATTTTTGCAAAGTTACACTTTTTTCCCTATTTTGGCAACCAAAATTGCACGTTATGACGGATTTCAGAATCGGACACGGATATGATGTCCATGCGCTGGCCGACGGGCTGCGCCTCGTTTTGGGAGGAGTGGAGATCCCTCACTCGAAGGGTTGCGTCGCCCATTCGGACGGCGATGTGGCCATTCACGCCCTGTGTGACGCCCTGCTCGGTGCCGCCGCCCTTGGTGACATTGGCCTCCATTTCCCCGACACGTCGGACGAGTTCCGCGGAATTGACTCCCGCCGACTGCTGCGCCGCGTCGCGGAGATGGTCCGCGAAAAGGGCTATCAGATCGGAAATGTCGACTGCACCATCCGCATGCAGCGACCCAAACTGCGCCCCTACATCGACCGCATGCGCGAAACTCTGGCCGCCGACATGGGCATCGACCCGGACCGCGTCTCGGTCAAGGCCACGACCACCGAACGGCTCGGATTCGAAGGACGCGAAGAGGGCGTCTCGGTCTCGGCCGTGGCACTCATCTTCCGAAATTGAAGCACAAAAAAACGAATCGACGGAGCCCGTCGAATGGGTATACACCGAGACCGGCAAGACGCTGGCCGTCACCTTCCCGAAGGCCGACGGCGACCGGAAAACCTATACCGTGGAGGAGCTCTCCGAATCGCAGCTGGTTCTCGTCCAGCACACCATTCAGCCGGAATACAGCTACGAATACTACAACCGGGAGACCTATGTGAGAAAGTAACGCCTCCCAGCACCGCAAAAAAACGGACTGCAGCCAGACTGCAGTCCGTTTTTTGTACACCGGCAGCCCCTCCGGATCAGTAGAGCTGCGAGATCGTCCCCGAATACTGGACGGGATTGTACCACGGGTTGGTGATCGTCAGGTTGGCCCCGCCCGTCTGCGAGAAGATCTCGAACGTAAACGTATAGGTCGAGGCCGTGAACAGCGACGTCGAGAAGGTTACCATCCACCCCTCGTGGGTCTGTTCGGTCGTGTAGCCCTGTACGCTGGGAACCGTACAGTTCAGAACCGTCGTGTAGTAGGGAGGAACGTACCCCTTTACGTACGGGAGACAGATGTCCACCGTCTCGTCCCAGATCCCCACGTTGAAGGTCGGGTTCATGATCTGGCGAAGCGGCCCGGCCGGCTGGCGCTGCATGGTCTGCGGGTTGAACTGGAAGTTGCGCGACAGAATGATCGAATCCATCGTCTTCTGGTAGTTGGCCAGGCGCTCGGCCCGACGCTGCTCGCGCACCTCGCGCTGCTCCTGTTTCGGCGACAAGACCTTCTTCTGTCCAATCACGGCGACGGCCCCCGCACACAGCAGAAGGCCAACGAGGATAATGGCTGTTTTTTTCATGGCACGATAAGGTTTGGTTTCGTCCATGCGCGCAAAACCAATGCCGCAATCGCCCCTTCGGCCGCCTCCCAGGCCGCCCTCCCGGCAAAAAAAACCCGGACGCCCATCATGGCGTCCGGGAGCGTTTCCTCAAAGGCCTATTCGCTTCAGGAACTGGCCCGTATAGCTGCGTTCGCACTGCGCCACCTCGTGCGGAGTCCCCTGGGCGACGATCTCGCCGCCGCCTACCCCACCCTCGGGCCCGATGTCGATCAGATGGTCGGCCACCTTCACCACGTCGAGGTTGTGCTCGATGACGATCACCGTATTGCCCCGGTCGACCAGCTTGTTCAGCACCTCCAGCAGCAGGCGGATATCCTCGAAATGGAGGCCCGTCGTCGGCTCGTCGAGAATGTAGAGCGTACGGCCCGTATCGCGTTTCGAAAGCTCGGCCGAGAGCTTGATCCGCTGGCTCTCACCCCCCGACAGCGTCGTGCACGGCTGCCCCAGCGTCAGATAACCGAGCCCCACCTCCTGGATCGCCTTGAGTTTCTGGTAGATCGACGGGATATTCTCGAAGAACTCCACGGCCATGTTCACCGTCATGTTCAGCACGTCGTCGATATTTTTGCCCTTGTAGCGCACCTCGAGCGTCTCGCGGTTGTAGCGGTGGCCGCCGCACGCCTTGCAACGCACGTAGACGTCCGGCAGAAAGTTCATCTCGATGGTCTGCACACCGGCCCCCCGGCACTCCTCGCACCGTCCCCCCTTGACGTTGAACGAAAAGCGCCCCGCCTTGAAGCCCCGGATCTGGGCGTCGGGCGTCAGCTCGAACAGCTTGCGGATGTCCGCGAAGACGTTCGAATAGGTCGCCGGATTCGACCGCGGCGTGCGCCCGATGGGCGACTGGTCGACGACCACCAGTTTGTCGATGTGTTCGATCCCCTCGATCGAGTCGTACTCCAGCGGCTGGTCCAGCGACCGGTAGAGCGCCTTCGAGAGGATCGGACGCAGCGTCTCGTTCACCAGCGTCGACTTGCCCGAACCGCTCACTCCCGTCACGCAGATGAACTTGCCCAGCGGAAAGCTCACCGTCACGTTGCGCAGGTTGTTGCCCCGCGCCCCGCGGAGCGTGATCGACTCGCCCGTTCCCGGCCGCAGCGTCGAAGGAATCTCGATGCGGCGACGGCCCGTAAGGTAGTCGGCCGTGATGGTATTCGCGTGCAGGATGTCGTCGAACGTCCCCGCGGCCACGATGTAGCCGCCGCGGCGCCCCGCCTTCGGCCCCACGTCGACGATGAAATCCGCCGCGCGCATCATGTCCTCGTCGTGTTCGACGACGATCACCGAGTTGCCGGCGTCGCGCAGCTCCTCCAGGCTGCGGATCAGCCGCTGGTTGTCGCGCTGGTGGAGGCCGATCGAGGGCTCGTCGAGGATATAGAGCACGTTGACCAGTTTCGAGCCGATCTGCGTCGCCAGCCGGATGCGCTGGCTCTCGCCCCCCGACAGCGATCGCGACGAGCGTGCCAGCGACAGGTAGCCCAGCCCCACGTCCATCAGGAAGCGCAGCCGCTCGGAGATCTCCTTGACGATCTCCTGCGCAATGCGCCACTCCTTGTCGGTCATCGAGGCGCGGATGGTCGGCACCCACTCCGAAAATTCGGCAATCGACAGGGCCGAAACCTCGGCGATGTTCTTGCCCGCGATGCGGAACTGCAGCGCCTCCTTCTTCAGGCGCGTCCCCCCGCAGACCGAGCACTTGCGGTAGACGAGAAACTGGTCGCGCCATTTCTGCCCGCGTTTCGAGTCGTCATCCTCCGTGCGCCCGATATACTCGGCGACCCCCTCCCACGAGAGGAACTGCCGCCCGCCCGAGGAGCTGAACTCCGAAAGATCGACCGTCAAAGGTTCCGAATCGCCGTAGAGCACGGCGTTCAACGCCTCCTCCGAGAAGCTCTCGATCGGGTCATCGAGCGTAAAGTCGTAGCGGCGCCCCAGCATCTCGAGCGTCGCGAAGAGCATGTTGTTGCGGTATTTGCCCAGCGGCTCGACAGCCCCCTCGCGCAGCGACAGCCGACGGTCGGGGATGATCTTCCCCACGTCGAAGACCGCCTCTTCGCCCAGACCGTTGCAGTGGGGGCAGGCCCCCTTCGGCGAGTTGAACGAGAAGGTGTGCGGCGCCGGATCCTCGAAGGCAATGCCCGTCGTCGGGCACATCAGGTGGCGCGAATAGAAGCGCTGCTGCTCCGTCCCGTAGTCGTAGACGGCCATCGTCCCCTTGCCCTGCCGCATCGACTCCTTGAGCGACGACATCAGCCGCTCGCGCGAATCCTCGCTCACCACCAGCCGGTCGACAACCAGGTCGATCGTGTGGATCTTGTAGCGGTCGAGACGCATGCCGATCGAGATCTCGCGGATCTCACCGTCGATGCGGGCGTAGATATACCCCTTCCTGGCCAGCGATTCGAACAGCTCGCGGTAGTGGCCCTTGCGCCCCTTGACGATCGGCGCCATCAGCGCGATGCGCCGGCCCGAGAACCCCGTCAGGATCAGATCGGCGATCTGGTCGTCGGTATAGTGGACCATCTCCTCGCCCGTCACCGGCGAATAGGCCCGCGACGCCCGCGCGTAGAGCAGGCGCAGAAAGTCGTTGATCTCCGTCACGGTGCCCACCGTCGAACGCGGATTCCTGTTCGTCGTCTTCTGCTCGATGGCGACCACCGGGCTCAGACCCGTGATCTTGTCCACGTCCGGACGCTCCATCGTCCCCACGAACTGACGTGCATAGGTCGACAGCGTCTCCATGTAGCGCCGCTGTCCCTCGGCGTAGATCGTGTCGAAGGCCAGCGACGACTTGCCCGAACCCGAAAGGCCCGTGATGACCACCAGCTTGTGGCGCGGAATCTCCAGATCCACGTTCTTCAGGTTGTGGACCCGCGCACCCTGTATCTTGATCGTTTCCTCCATAATGTGCGTATCGTAGCCCGGGAGGCACACAACCTCCCTCTCCTCCCCGCCCCTCGCGGCGCGGGGAATCGTGCAAAGATACGATATTTTCCGCGATTTATTGCTTCAAAACGAAGTCATCCGCGTCGCGCCACGTCGGGAAGCGCTCCCGGAAGCGGTTCTGCTCGTCGAGCGAAAAGTGGACCGTGCGGCACGCCGCCCCGCGTTCGGGAGCCTCGGCCCGAAAGCGCCCGTAGCAGTCGATGATGGCCGACGAGCCGGCGTAACGTCCCGACGAATCCTCGCCGCAGAAGTTCGTCCCCACGATCCAGGCCTGGTTCTCCAGCGCCCGCGCGCAGAGCAGCGTCCGCCATACGTCGCGCCGCGACTCGGGCCACGCCGCACTGCACAGAATCACGTCGTAATCCCGCCGGCAGCGGCTCCACACCGGAAAGCGCAGGTCGTAGCAGACCAGCAGCAGAAAACGCAGTCCCCGGTATTCGACCACCGTGCGGTCGCTGCCCGGCGTGAAGGGCCCGGTCTCGCCCCCCGGACGGAAGAGGTGGCGCTTGTCGTACCAGGCGAGCTCTCCGCTCGGGTGGGCGAAGAAGAGGCGGTTGCGCAGCGTCGCGCCGTCACGCACGGCCACACTCCCCGCTACGGCCTTGCCGCTTTCGGCCGCCCACCCACGCAGCGCCGAGACAATCTCCCCGTCGGCGGGCTGCGCCACCGCGGTGGCATCCGGGCGGAAGCCCGTGGCAAACATCTCGGGCAGCAGAACCAGATCGCCCGGGGCCCGGAGAACGGCTTCGCCGATGGTTTCGAGCGATTGCGCGGAAACGGTTGCCGCATCGAGCTGCAGCAGGGTCAGATCGAAAATTTCGTCGTTTTTCATAAAATGTTGCTGTTTTTGTCGCCTGGCTCCGGACCTGTGGCCCGGACTCTTGTAAAGGTAACCATTTTCGTCCGAGTTTCCAACTCCCAACGGCCATTTTTCTCGCCTTGTTCCCACCGGAGTTTGCAAACCCACGAAATTAAACGTACTTTTGCACCGGACTATTTCCACCACGTTATGCTCAGAGCCGGATACATGCAAACCCTGACCGTCAGCCGCGTCTCGGACCACGGTCTCTATCTCGCCGACGAAGAGCAGCAGGAGGTCCTGCTGCCTAACCGCTACACCTCGCTCTCCGACAAGGTCGGCGACCAGAAGGAGGTATTCGTCTACCACGACTCCGAGGACCGGCTCGTCGCCACGACCGAAACACCGCTGCTCAAGGTCGGCGAGGTCGGCTATCTGCGCGTCGTCGACAAAACCCCACACGGCGCATTCCTCGACTGGGGCCTCCACGGCAAGGACCTCTTCCTCCCGAACCGCAATCAGCAGGGCGGCGTGCTGGTCGGGCACTCCTACGTCGTCTATCTCTACGAGGATGCCATCACCGGCCGCTGCGTGGCCACCGAAAAGTTCAAGGCCTGGGTCAACAACGACTCTATCACGGTCAAACCCCGCGACGAAGTCTCGCTGCTGGTCGCCTCCGAAAGCCCGATCGGATTCCGCGTCGTGGTCAACAACCGCCATTGGGGAATGATCTACCGAAACCAGATCTTCCGCCCCGTGGCCGTCGGTGACCGTCTCTCAGGTTATGTCAGCCGCATCACCGACGACAACCGCATCGACATCTCCCTCCAGCAGACCGGTTTCGCCCAGGTCAAGGACTCGGCCGAGGTGCTCCTGCGGCTGCTCCGCGAAAACGGCGGATTCCTCCCCCTGAACGACGACTCGTCGCCCGAAGCGGTCAAACACCTGACGCAAATGAGCAAGAAGGTCTTCAAACGCTCGCTCGGCATGCTCCTCAAACGCGGCGCCGTCGTCACCTCCGAGGAGGGCATGCGGCTGGTGGAGAAGCTCCCCGAGAAAGAGAAACATTAACCCCCCCGAAAAATGGCTACGATCAATACCGCCGAAAGGGTCTCGCGCGAAGCTTCGGACAACTTCGTCTTCCAACGTTCGCTGCTCGCCTACCACGCTGCCGCACAACGCATTGCGGGCGATGTGCTCGAGATCGGCACAGGCGCCGGTTACGGAATCGAGGTCGTCGCTCCCCATGCCCGGCGATTCGTCACCCTCGACAAGCACGTTCCGGCCCCTGAACTGCTGGCACGGCCCGACGTCGAGTTCCGGCAGGCCGTCGTTCCGCCGCTGAAGTTCCCCGACGAGTCGTTCGACTGCGTCATCTCGTTCCAGGTCATCGAACACATCCGCGACGACCGGCGCTTCGTCGACGAAATCCACCGCGTACTGCGCCCCGGCGGCCGCTTGATCGTCACCACCCCCAATGCCCCGATGTCGCTCACGAGGAACCCCTGGCACGTACGTGAATACTCCGCCGCAGAGCTCCGGCAGTTGCTCGGCAGCGTATTCAGCCAGGTCGAGGCGCTCGGCGTCTTCGGAAATGACCGCGTCGCGGAGTACTACGAAAAAAACCGCCGCGGTGTCGAACGTGTCACCCGTTTCGATGTGCTCGACCTCCAGCACCGGCTGCCCCGCTGGATGCTCCAGATCCCCTACGACCTGCTCAACCGCCTCAACCGACGCCGGCTCCTGCGCGAAAACAGCGATCTGACCGTCTCCATCCGCATGGACGACTACCGCATTGCGCCCGTGGCCGACGGGTGTTACGACCTCTTCTTCGTCGCCGTAAAATAGGTGTGCAAAACGGTGCGGCCAGCCAGTGGGGAAGGGGCGCGGCTGCACTCCGCCAAGGCTGCTCCACGCCGCTCCACACGTCAGCCTGCACCGCTCAGCAAAACAATCGGTCCCGAAACCTGATTTCGCCGAAAAATGGCCCTAAAAGCACCGCCAGGGCCGTTTTCTGTCCACTTCGTACACACAGGTCTCAAGATTCTGCAATTTTTTTGTTTTTCTCGTTTTTTTTATATTTTTGCAATTCAATCATCGGAAGGCAATCCTCCCGAAAGCGACCAAACTGCTGATTGTTAACAACTTAAAATTTTATAGCTATGTACTGGACGCTGGAATTGGCCTCGAAGCTCGAAGATGCTCCCTGGCCCGCAACAAAAGACGAGTTGATTGACTATGCTGTCCGTTCGGGTGCCCCACTCGAGGTGCTCGAGAATCTTCAGGAGATCGAGGACGAAGGCGAAATATATGAATCCATCGAGGATATCTGGCCCGACTACCCCTCCAAGGACGACTTCTTCTTCAACGAAGAGGAGTATTAGTTCAGAGTCGGAGGCCCCGGTCCCGAAACTTGTCTCGAAAACTGAAATGCGACCCCGCGGGTCGCATTTTTTTCGAACCCTGCCGCCGCCCCCTCCCAAACCTTTAACCATTCGAAACCATGTGGAAATACTATGCCCTGCTCTCGGCCCTGTTCGCCGCTCTGACGGCCATCTTTGCCAAAGTCGGCGTCAGGGAGATCAATTCGGATCTCGCCACAGCTATTCGCACCTCCATCATCCTGATACTGACGTGGGGTATCGTGATTTTCCGGCATCAGGCCGCTGCCATCCGCGAGATCGAAACCCACACGTGGCTCTTCCTCGTCCTCTCGGGAATCGCCACGGGACTCTCCTGGCTCTTCTACTTCAAGGCCCTCCAGACGGGAGACGTGTCGCGCGTCGCCCCCATTGACAAACTGAGCGTGGTCATCACCATCGTCCTGTCGATACTCTTCCTCAAAGAACCCGCATCGCCCCGCGTAGTGGCCGGAGCCCTGCTGATCACCTGCGGAAGCATCATCATGCTGATCAAGTAACCGACGGAAACACCGGCTGAGACTCCGGCAGAAACAAAAAACCGGCATCCGAGGAATGCCGATTTATAAAGAAAAATCCTGCGAAGCGGGTCAGGGGATCCACAGCGTCTCCTCAACGCCGAAATGGACCGTCAGCATCCGCCCCAGCACGTAGAAGTAATCCGACAGCCGGTTCAACCACACCAGCGCCGTCGGGTCAGCCCCGTATTTTGCATCGGCACGCAGCGCCGCCCGCTCCGCCCGGCGGCACACCGTCCGGCAGACGTGACTCCACGACACGGCCGGATGACCCCCCGGAATCGTGAACTTGTCGATCGTCGGAAGCCGGGTCTGCATCGCATCGATCCTCCCCTCAAGCCATGCAATCGCCTCGCCGGACAGCGGCGAGAGTCTCTTACGCCCCTCGCTGTCAGCCGCCAGCAACGCCTCGACCGTCATCAGCCGCGAAAGGATCCGGTTCAGATCGTCGACCGTCGGGGCTAGTGCGGCATCGCCCCGCAGTTGGTCGGTCAACAGCGCCGTGAAGGCCGTCAGTTCGTCCACCGTACCGTAGGCCTCGACCCGTTCGTCGCTCTTCGGGACCCGCTCTCCCCCGATCAGCGAGGTCTGGCCCCGGTCGCCCGTCTTCGTATACACTTTCATAGTCGGAAATGTTGTTTCGGTAAATAATTATTGAATACAAGCAGGTAACCCCGGTTGTCGACCGTCGTCGAGCGGTGGCCCGCCACAATCTGCGCGCAGAGCGCCTGCCGCTCGCGTCCGTCGTAGGGCGACATCACCGCCACGGTATGACCCTCCTCCCGCGCCCGGCGCAGAAGGGCCAGCGTCTCGGCCCGCGGAAGATCCCGCGTGACGATGCACAAATCCGCATCCGCACGATTCATGCCGAAACTCGCATAGCCGCAATGGATCGCCAGATTCTGCAGCTGCACGGCCCGCCGGTGCGGAACGCCGGCCGACAACAGCGTCTCGTAGAGCCGCCGGTCGCCGTCCAGCAGCGTGTGTCGCATGAAAACCTCCCGCACGATATCGTAGACAAAGGGCGAATGGACACCGTGACCCCGGAAATAGCGCGCCCGCGAAAGGCGGTTGCGCAATTCGGCCATCCGTCGCGGAAGGTGCAATGACAAACGGTGTCCGGTAAGTTTCATTCTGTTGCGCCCCCCCCGATTATTTCCTGAGCTGGCCTGCCAGACGCCCCGTCGAAAAGGCAATCTGAAGGTTATAGCCCCCCGTATTGGCATCCAAGTCGAGCACCTCGCCCGCCAGGTAGAGCCCCGGGACCTTCAGCGACTCCATCGTCTGCGGGTTGACCTCGTCGCAGCGGACCCCGCCGGCCGTCGTCACGGCATATTCGAACGGCGCGTAGTCCGAGATCGGAAAGGTCAGCCCCTTCAACGTGCGGATCAGGCGCGTCACCTGTTCGTCCGTAATCTTCGAAACGTAATCCTTCGTGTGGATGTCTATCTCGTGGGCCAGCGGCTGCACCAGCGGCTGCGGAACCAGTTTGCGCAGCAACTCGCCGAAGAACTCCGTCGGGGCCATCTCGGCCCGCTCACGTGCGATGCGGTCGCGCAGCTGCTCTTCGGTCAGCGCCGGCTTGAGGTCGACCACGAGTTTCACCCGATGGCCGTCGATCAGCGCATCAACCGCATCGCGGCTCATCCGCAGCGCCACGGCCCCTTCGATGCCTCGCTCCGAAAAGCCCAGTTCGCCGAACTCCTCGCGGACCGGAGCGTTATCGACGTAAAGCGTCGCCCGCACGTTGCGCAGCAGCAGCTTGTGGAGGTAGCGGACCTGCGGGTGCGACGTCACAAGCGGCGTGAGCGACGGCCGCAACGGTTCGATCGTGTGGCCCAGGTCCGCCGCAAAGGCGTAACCGTCGCCCGTCGACCCCGTGGCCGGATACGAAACACCCCCCGTGGCCAGGATCACCCGCGGAGCCTCCTCCTTGCGCTCAAAGCCCCGCTTGTTGATGTATTTCACCCCGAAGACCCGACCGGCAAGGGTCAGGATCCCCGTCACGCGCGTATCGTAGAGGATCTTCACGCCGTTCTCGACGCAGTAGTCCAGCAGCGCATTGGCGATGTCCCACGCCTTGCCGCTCTTCGGAAAGACCCGTTCGCCGCGTTCAATCTCGAGTTTCACCCCCCGGCGCTCGAAAAAACGGATCGTCGCCCGGTTGTTGAAGGCCGCAAAGGCCGGGGCGAAGAACTCCGCGTTGGTCCGCACCTGCGAGGCAAACTCCTCGGCCGGCCGGGCGTTGGTGACGTTGCAGCGACCCTTGCCCGTTATGCGGACCTTGCGACCCGACTTCTCCATCTTCTCCAGAAGCAGCACCCGATGGCCGTTCTGTGCCGCCGTGCCCGCAGCCATCAGTCCCGCGGCTCCAGCCCCGATGACGATCACGTCGCAGGGTTGTTTTTCTTCATTCTGTTCCATACGCTGCAAAATTAGGAATTTAATGCGAAATTTTT
The DNA here is from genome assembly GCF_944320325.1 of Alistipes megaguti. Taxonomy (NCBI): domain Bacteria; kingdom Pseudomonadati; phylum Bacteroidota; class Bacteroidia; order Bacteroidales; family Rikenellaceae; genus Alistipes; species Alistipes megaguti. Next base: position 65,620 of record NZ_CALUHA010000002.1, on the reverse strand, counting down.
CATTTTTTGCCCCCTTTTCACTACCTTTGCGCCCGAAAAACATCGTTCTAGATATGTTGAGCAGAAGATTACTCCGCATCAAGGTCATCAAGGCCCTCTTCGCACACCTCAAATCGGGAGCCGACAACATGATGGCTTCGGAAAAGACCCTGATGGCCTCCGTGGACAAGGCCTACGACCTCTATTTCCAGATCCTCATCCTGCCCGTCGAGGTCACCCGTTACGCCCAGCAGCGGATCGATATCGCCAAACAGAAGAAACTCCCCACCTACGAGGACCTCAACCCCAATACCAAGTTCGTCGACAACGCCGTCATCCGCATCATCTCCAACAGCGATGCCGTCAACGACCGGATCGCCGCCCGAAAACTCGGCTGGAGCCAATACCCCGAACTCATCCGGACCCTCTACGCGCAGTTCGCCGAAACCCCCGCCTACAAGGAGTACATGCAGCACGACAGCCGCTCGTTCGAGGAGGACAAACAGCTCGTCGAGGAGTTCTTCAAGTCGCTGCAGGAGTCCGACGCCCTCGAAGAGGCCCTCGAGGAGATTTCCCTGCTCTGGAGCGACGACCTGCCCTACATCACCATGATGATCCTGCGCTCGCTCTCAGGCCTGCGCGCCTCCCACTCCGAAATCCGCATCCCGCCCAAATTCAAGAGCGAGGAGGATCCCGAATTCGTCAAGACCCTCTTCGAAAAGGCTCTGGTCAACTACAACTCCTATCAGGACTACATCGAAAAGTTCACCGCAAACTGGGACGTCGACCGAATCGTTTTCATGGACAACCTCATCATCGGTACGGCCATCGCCGAGCTGACCTCCTTCCCCTCGATCCCCGTCAAGGTGACCCTCGACGAGTGGATCGAAATCTCGAAATACTACTCCACGCCCGGCAGCAGCACCTTCATCAACGGCGTGCTCGACAAGATCGTCGCATCGCTCACCGAGGAGGGGCGCATCAAAAAGGCCGGACGCGGTCTGATCTAAATCCTCACGGATCATGCATATGCAGCGATTCCTGATCCGAATCCTTGCCGCCGGCACCATCCTGGCGGCTTTGGCCGCTTGTGGCGGCGCGTCCCGCAAAGCCGGGGCTGCGGCCGGGGCCGAAACGGGGCAAACGGCGGCGGAAGAGACGGCAGGAACAACGGATGGCGTGACGGCGGATGCAGCAACGGGAACCGGAGCGGCGGCAGAAACAACGGATGGTGCGACAGCGGGAACAACGGATGGTGCGGCGGCGGACCACGACGCTCTCCGAGGAAAAGCATCGGCGCAATCCGACGGCAAGAGTCTCGCCCAGCCCGGAAAACGGAAGCCTTTCCGAGGCCGAATCATCGCAATTTCAGACTCGGTGCTTATGCACGGCAGCACGGATACGCTTCGTTTCGGACGCCTCGGATCCGGCGAAATCGCCGTCCTGCGCTTCCAACTCGAAAACACCTCGGCCAAACCTCTGGTCATCCTCTCCACCCAACGCAGCTGCGGCTGCATCTCGCTCGACCATGACGCCCAACCCCTTGCACCCGGCCAGGCCCGAACCCTCGAAATGACATTCGACTCCCGCGGCGAATACGGCTGGCAGCTCAAACGCATGGATCTCATCCTCTCCGGCGCCCGAAAGCCCCTGCGGATCTTCGTCGAGGCCGACATCGAATAAATCCTTGTTTTTTCGACAATATTTTCTATCTTTGTCGCGTTAAGTTTTCCAAACACCCGAAATTTTCACCAAAAAAACCGAATAACCATTATGATTCAATTCCTTCAAACTCCGCCCGTGGAACCGCAGCCCGGATTCATGCAGCAGTACAGTTTCATTATCATGATCGTCCTGATGGTGCTGGTCCTCTGGCTCTTCATGTGGCGACCCGAAGCCAAGCGCCGCAAGCAGATGCAGGCGTTCCGCGACGGCCTCAAAAAGGGTGACAAGATCATCACCGCCGGCGGTATCTACGGTACCGTGAAGGAGATCAAGGAGACGACCCTCCTGATCGAAGTGGACAGCAACGTAACGCTCCGCATCGACAAAAACATGGTCGTTGCCGACAACTCGGATCTCCAGCGTCAGTAATATCCCCGCTCGGATCCCCGACAAGGAGGGCCGCAACTCAGAAGTTGCGGCCCTCTTTCCTTTACCCCTCTGACGGAAAGATCCTCGCTCCGGCACCGGGAGTTGCACGAAGCCCTCCGCTTTCGTATATTTGCAGGCGGAAAACCCAAATAACGATTCATTCCATGATCCGACACATAACCCACCCCTGCCAGGGAACCTGCTCGCGGCAGATCGACATCGATATCGAAGACGGAATCGTCCGCAACGTCTCCTTCACGGGCGGTTGTCACGGCAATACGCAGGGGGTTGCCGCCCTGGTCCGCGGCATGAAGGCCGACGAGGTGATCGCCCGCCTCGAGGGTATCGACTGCCACGGCAAAGGGACCTCCTGTCCCGATCAGCTGGCCCGGGCCCTCAAAACCGGGTGCTGAGCCCCGCTCCGACGGCAAAGCGCTGAAAGGAATGGCTCCGTCCGTCGCCCGGATCCGGTTTCGGAACGGATTTTGCTCCCCTGCGATGCGTAATCAAAAAACGCATCGACCTATGTATTTTATCTGGTATCTTCTGATCGGTCTGGCGGCCGGATGGATCGCCAACCTAATTGTCAAGGGCAGCGGCTCGGGATTATTTGTCAATCTGCTCGTCGGACTCATCGGCGGCATGCTCGGCGGTTGGGTCCTCTCCTGGATCGGGCTCGTTCCCGTCGGAACTCTCGGCAGCCTCGTAACGGCCGTCATCGGCGCCATCCTGCTCTTGTGGATCGCCGCACTGATCTCTCACCGCAAAAAAACAAACCGCAAATAGTCCTCAAACGGACAAGCGCATGAAACAATCCACGCACGACATCTCACGTCCTTCGAACGAAAACGCGAATTCCGCAGAAACGGACCCGGACAATCTCGAAACCATGGCACTCTTCTCCTCCTGCATCGACAGCCGCACCCGCTGCTCCCGAGAAAATCCCGCCGAGGGGTCTCAAACGCAGGAGTGCGACCGGGAGTCCCGGCCGGAAGCGCACAAGAACCGACAATAACCGGCTCCGGCAACTCCGGCAGGGGAAGGATTTCGGCAGGAAGAGGGCGATGTGGCGGTTCCGGCACTGGGTTCCGGCGTCAGACATTGGCCCGGGCATTGACACGGGGGTCCGCCGGCAACGGCTCGGGATCGGGCATCGGCAACGGACTTCGGCAACAGGCTCCGGGCTGTTCCTATTGGCCTCTTCGGGATCGGCGGTCCACGGGTTCGCTCCAAGGCTCCGGGAAACTTTCGGGAAACTTTCGGATGGGTTCCGACAGAGGCTCCTTCCGGATAAAAAGGAGTTCTCACCGCTCCTCCCGAAAGTGGGCCTCCCCTGCCCTCACTCCATTCTCACCCCCCCCTCATCCCTCTTCATCCAAAAAAAGGTGGCCCCTCCTTGCGGATGGCCACCTTTCTCAGGTTGAGCTGCCGGGATTCGAACCCAGAACGACAGAACCAAAATCTGCTGTGTTACCATTACACCACAGCTCAATCTCTTGCTCGAAAGCGGGACAAAGATACGAAATTTTTTCCAATTCCAAAGCCCGGTTTCAAAAAAAGCCCGGTTTCAAAATCTGGAACCTCTGGCCCGCTCCTCCGGACCCCAAACCTTCACCACCACGACAGCATGATCACCTCCATGGCTCTGCTCTTCGCGATCGGATATCTCCTGATCGCTCTCGAGCACAAAACACATATCGACAAATCAGCCATCGCCCTGCTGATGGCCGGCGGAATCTGGACCCTGCTCAGTCTCGCCGGAAACGACCCCTCGATCCAGCAGCAACTCGTCGAACAACTGGGCGACACGTGCGAAATCCTCGTCTTCCTGATCGGAGCCATGACCATCGTCAACCTCATCGACTCCTACGGCGGATTTGTCGTCATCACCGACCACATCTCCACCCGAAACCATCGCAAACTCCTCCTCATCGTCGCCGCAGTCGCCTTCCTGCTCTCGGCCGCGCTCGACAACATGACCACCACGATCATTCTGGTAATGCTCGCCAGGCGGCTGATCGCCGATCCGCGCGAACGCCGGATCTTCGCCTCGGTGATCGTCATCGCCGCAAACAGCGGCGGAGCCTGGTCGCCCATCGGTGACGTGACGACCATCATGCTCTGGATGCGGGGAAATGTCACCGCCGCCCGGCTCGTCGCGGCACTGCTGCTGCCCTGTCTGGTCTCGGTCGCCCTCCCCACGCTGCTCGCCATGCGTTTCATCACCCCGGGCAGCACCCCCGCTCCGCAACCTCTCCCGAACGTCTGTCCTCCCTATATCGGCCCTCGGCTGCGGCGCTTCATGCTCCTCGTCGGTGTCCTCAGCCTGCTCTTCGTCCCGCTCTTCAAAAGCCTCACCGGACTGCCCCCCTACATGGGCATGATGATCTCGCTGGGCGCCATGTGGATTCTCTCCGAGGTGATCTACTACCGAAAACGCGCGCTGCGAAATCTCGAGGAGTCGATCCAACCCCGCGTGGCCAAGGTCCTCAAGCACATCGACATGCCGACCATCCTCTTCTTCCTCGGAATCCTTATGGCCGTCGGTGCCCTCGAATCGGCCGGAATGCTCGCGTCGGCTGCCCGCTGGCTCGACCTGCACGTACACGCCGCCTTCCCGATCGCTTCGGTCATCGGTCTGCTCTCGTCGGTGGTCGACAATGTCCCGCTGGTGGCCGCCTGCATGGGCATGTATCCCGTGGCTGATGCCGCCGCGGTGGCCGCGGCGGCCGATCCCGCCTTTGCCCGGGCATTCCTCCCCGACGGCCTCTTCTGGCATCTGCTGACCTACTGCGCCGGCGTCGGCGGCAGTCTGCTCATCATCGGTTCGGCCGCCGGTGTCGTCGCCATGGGACTCGAAAGAATCTCCTTCGGATGGTATGCCCGCCATATCTCGCTCCTGGCTCTGGCCGGATATGCCGCCGGAATCGGCGTCATCTGGATCGAACACCTCTGGTTCGGATTCGGCGGATAACCTCCATCGGAAAACGCCCGCCGGAAAGTCTCCTCCCCGATCCGTCTGCTCCCGGAAAGAGGGAGGGTGACCGCCCCGAGAACAGACAAGGCAACCCCGAGAACAGACAGGGTACCACCCCCGGAAAACAGACAGGGTACCACCCCCGGAAAACAGACAGAGTGACCGCCCCAAGGGGCAGCCACCCTGTTTGCCGTACGGCACGGGCCGGCGTCGTTCACCGGCTGCGAAGTCAGCCCAGTTTTTCCAGGAAGCGGCGGCGGTCCACCACGTAGCGGACGTGCGTTCCCTCGCCGATCAGTCCGACCTCGTCGCGCGCTCCGACGTTGAAGGTCAGTTTGCGCCCCTCAACCGCCGTCAAAACCGCCGTGGCGGTGATCTCGGCTCCCAATTTCGAAGGCTTCACGTGCGTCGTGTTCATCTCCGAGCCCACGGTCGTCGACCCCTCGGGCAACTCCCCGGCCACGGCCTCCATCGCCGCATGCTCCATCAATGCCACCATCGCCGGCGTGGCAAATACCGCAAGGTCGCCCGATCCCATCGCGGCGGCCGTATTCTCAGCCGTCACCATCGTGGTGCTGCGGCCCGAAAGTCCTGCTTCAAGCATCTCCTTTTCCTGTTTTGGTTCGTTTTTCTTCATTCGCACACCACTCGCTCCCGACATCCGGATCCGTTCCGCACCCCCAGGATTTGCTTCTCCCGCGAAGTTGTCGTATATTTGCGCAGGTGTGACGCCGGCAAAGATAAGCAAATCGGGCGCAAAAAACGACCTTTCGACGCAATTTTAACCCCGGGCCGCCCGTTTTTCTGTCGACTGATCCCCCATTGCCGATCATGAAAAAGTGGTTCCTGCTCCTCTTCCTGATCACGGCCGCACTCCCCGAAGTGATGGCCCAGGGCGGTCGCGGATTCTGGCATCAGGAGTGGGAAGTCCAGAAAAACGGCGACTCCATCGCTCTGGTCCATATCCTGCCCGTCTACGTCTTCAGCCGACCGGTCGACCTGCGACGTTACCGCCGGTTGGTCGATGCCGTGCGAAAGGTATACCCCATCGCCAAGATCGCACGCGCCAAAATGGCCGAAATGGAGGACGAACTCTGCCGCCTCCCAACAAAAAAAGCCCAGAAAGCCTATATCAAGGAGGTGTACAACCAGATCAAGGAGGAGTACACCCCCGTACTGAAACACATGACACGAACCCAGGGCCGCGTCCTGCTCAAACTCATCGACCGCGAAACCGAATACACCGCCTACCAGGTCCTCAAGGAGTTCCGCGGTGGATTCATCGCCGGATTCTGGCAAGGCGTCTCGAAGGTCTTCGGACAGGATCTCAAATCGCAATACGACCGCGAGGGCGAAGACAAGATGATCGAACAAATCATCATCTACTACGAAGCCGGTCTGATCCGCTGACCCAGCCCTGTCCGCAACCCCTCTCCATTGGACAATCCGGACAGTCACCCCCGCTCCGGACAAAACCCATCGGGAGTGCTGTCAATATCCGTAAAATATATATTTACAGGACTTTGCGCATCAAAACGGGATCCAGCCAAATCGGATCGCCCCGCCCCCAGATCCAACAATAAGCAGATCCGATCATATAAACGAAAATGGCCGAAATAGTTTTCCGGAAACAACGCTCGTAAAATCCGGTTGCAAATCACATCAAAATTTCATATCAAAAGTATTTTGGCCATTTTTGATTACAATCTATTACTTTGGACTTTCTCCACATAAACGATCGACACAACGGGTCATTCAAGAGTTGAGGAAGCCAATCCTCTTTCTTTACCAAAATTGGCAATCAATCCAAAAAACCGCCCTACAAGGGCATATAAGGCTACTTTTAGTACATTACGTCCCCTCGGCAACCTTCAAGAATCAACCTGCTTCCGCTCCGGGAACTCCTCCTTGTTTTCTGCCAAATTCCCCTTTTCCGCCCCATTTTCCGAGTTTTGAAAAAATTTTTTTATATTTTTTTCGCCTTTTAGATTACAAACTGTTATTTTACATTAAAAGACTGTAAAACAAGATATTAAATTATTTCAATAATAGGCGACAATACACTTTGTCAACAGAAAGATTACATTTCGGTCCATTCACCGGTTTGTTTAAATCATTTATTTATAATATTCACATTTGTGGCGACAGAAAGTAATTTCACTATGCAACAATCAAAAATTCTACTACTGAAATTCGCTTTCCTTTTGTGTTCATTACCCGCTCTGGCCCAGGGGGGGGGAAAGTATCACGGTTAGCGGTGTCGTCACATCGGCCGAAGACAAAGCTCCTCTGGTCGGTGTTCACGTACTTTCCGGCAGCACCAGCGGTGTCAGCACCCTCGGCGATGGATCCTACTCCATCGTCGTCGCTCCCGGAACAGTTCTCTCCTATCACTACATCGGCTTCAAGGTCGCCGAATTCACCGTCCCCGAGGGAACTGCCAAACTCACTCACAAAGTCGAGCTCCAGCCCGAAGCTCAGGCCCTCGACGATGTCGTGGTCATCGCTTACGGTGTCCGCAAAAAGGGAACAATCACCGGTTCGGTCTCAACCGTCAAGGCCGAAAAGGTCGAATCAACTCCTACGGCCGCCTTCGACCAGGCCCTCCAGGGACAGGTCCCCGGTCTGACCGTCATGTCCAACACCGGTGAACCCAGCGTCGCCGCTACGTTCACCATCCGCGGTACAAACTCCATCAACTCCGGTACCGCCCCCCTGTACATCCTCGACGGTATTCCCATCTCAAGCTCCGACTTCAACGCCATCAACCCCTCCGACATCGAGTCGATCTCCGTCCTCAAGGACGCCTCGTCGACCTCGATCTACGGTTCGCGTGCCTCGAACGGCGTCGTCGTCATCACCACCAAACGCGGTCGAATGGCCGAAAAGCCCATCATCTCCTACCGCATGCAGCTCGGTTTCTCCCAGATCGCCAAGGGCAACCGGGACCTGATGAACACCGAGGAGCGCATCCAGTATGAAAAGGAGATCGGACTGACCGACGGAAAGGACTACAACCTCCTCAGCCAAACCGACGTTTGCTGGCTCGACGAAGTCTACAACAACGCCGCCATGCTCCAGAACTACGAACTCTCCGTGTCGGGCGCCAACGAGAAGACAAACTACTACGTCTCGGGCGGATACTACAGCCAGGAGGGTATCGCCCTGGGCTCGAACTTCGACCGGTACTCCATCCGTGCCAATATCGAACAGCGCGCCGCCAAGTGGCTCAAGATCGGGACCAACACCATGCTCAACTACCAGGATATCGAACAGGCTGACGATGGCGAATACACCCTCGTGACCCCGATCTCCGCCGCCCGATTCATGCTCCCCTACTGGAACCCCTACAACCCCGACGGATCGCTCGCTTCGGTCAACGACGGATCGTGGAAGGGTGACGGACAGAACCCCCTGGAGTGGATCAAGAACAACCAGCGCTCCTACAAGAAATACAAACTCGTGTCGAGCATCTTCGCCGAGGCTACCATCATCGAGGGGCTGACCTTCAAGTCGCAGTTCAACGTCGACTTCTCACACATGACCGGTCTGAGCACCTCGGCCCCGAGCTATGCCCCGAATCTCGGTCAGGGCAACGCCCAGCGCCTCTCGAGCGATGCGCTGACCCTCTCGGTCACCAACACGCTCAACTATCAGTTCCAGAAGGACAAGCACTCGTTCAACTTCCTGCTCGGTCAGGAGGGCGTCAACTACCACTACGAGGGATTCACGCTGCGGGCCGAAGGTCAGAACAACGACAAACTGGTCAACATCACCTCCGGTACGCGCGTCACCTCGTGGAGCGACACGACCGATGACGACTACTCCTACATGTCGGTCTTCGGCCGCGGCGAGTACAACTACGACGACCGCTACTATGCCGACTTCTCGATCCGTGCCGACGCCTCGTCGCGCTTCGGCGCCAACCGCCGCTGGGCCGGATTCTGGTCCCTGGGCTTCATGTGGAACCTCCGCAACGAAGCTTTCATGGAGAGCGTCAGCCGCTGGCTCTCGAACGCACAGATCTCCTTCAGCACCGGTACCTCGAACTCTACAACGGCGTGCAGGAGTATGAAATGTCCGCTACGTCGATGAAGCTCGTCGTCGGTCACGACAGCGGCGAATTCTACGTCAACCGCTTCGCCGGCGTCAACCCCGCAAACGGAGACGCCCTCTGGTACACCAAGGACGGCGAAATCACCACCGAAATGCGCGACGAAGACAAGGTGCTCGTCGGCAAGAGCATGAACGCCCCCTGGGCCGGCGGTTTCGGCACGAACCTCTCCTGGAAGGGAATCTCGCTCTCGGCCCAGTTCTCGTGGGTGGCCGACCGCTGGATGATCAACAACGACCGATACTTCGACGAGTCGAACGGCCGCTACAGCGCCTACAACCAGTCGCGCAAGCTGCTCGACCGCTGGAAGAAGCCCAGTGACATCACCGACATCCCGCGTCACGGCGTCTACACCGAGTTTGACGACCGTCTGCTGGAGGATGCCTCGTTCCTGCGTCTGAAAAACCTCATGCTCAGCTACTCGTTCCCCCAGGAACTGCTGCGCAAAACCCGGTTCATCAACGGAATACGAATCTACGCCCAGGCGCAGAACCTCTTCACGTTCACCAAATTCTCGGGCCTCGATCCCGAAGGTATCGGAAACATGTATCAGGCGCAATATCCCATGTCCCGCCAATTCACGTTCGGTCTCGACCTCACGTTCTAATCGACAGCCAATGAATATGTTACGAAATATCAAGTCACTCATCGCCGCGATTCTTCTGGTAGCCGGCACCTCGTCGTGTCTGGACAAACTGCCCGAATCGTCCATCCGTGAAGACGAGGCCATGCAGACCTTCGACGATGCCGAACAGATCCTCACGGGCATCTACGAAGGTCTGATGAGCAGCTCGCTCTTCAGCGGGACCCTTACCGTCATGCCCGACATTCAGGCCGATCTGGCTTACGCCGTCGAAAACTTTTCGAACGTCTACGGCCCCGCATGGCTCTGGAACCTCCTCTCGACCGATCAGGATGTCGAATCGGTCTATGCCGCTCTCTACGGCGTCATCAGCCGCTGCAACTTCTTCCTCGAGCGCGTCGACGCCGTCAAGCAGCAGGAGACCAATTACGAAAACATCGATGCCCTGGACACCTACACCGGCGAGGTCTACACCATCCGCGCACTCTGCTACTCAAAACTCATCGAGTGCTTCTGCAAGGCATACGACCCCGCAACGGCCGAAAACGAACTCGGCGTCGTCCTGCGTTCGAAGTACTCCACGCCCGAACCCATGAAGCGCGCCTCGCTCAAGGCTTCCTACCAGTTCGTCATCGACGACCTGAACCGTGCCGAAGAGTTGCTGGACAACGACAACGACCAGTACAACAACATCTACGCCTCGGCCGCTGCCGCACAGGCCCTCCATGCCCGCGTGGCCCTCTACATGCAGGACTATCAGACGGCCGTCGACTACGCCTCGAAGGTCATCGGCAACGACATGTTCCAGCTGGCCGACGCCAACACGCAGTACACATCCACGGATACCTATCTGACCTACATGTGGAACTACGACTCGAGCTTCGAGATCATCTGGAAGGTCGGATTCACGACCACCTCCTACGGCGGCGCCCCGGGTCAGGTGTTCTTCAACGCCAACCGCGACTACACGTACACCTATCCCGACTACGTGCCCGCACAGTGGGTGCTCGACGCCTATGCCGATACGGACCTGCGTTACGACGCCTACTTCAAGGAGTACACCACCGGCTATGCCAACGGACTGACGTGGCCCCTGTTGTACAAGTACTTCGGCAACCAGTCGTTCATCACCTCGGCAAACCTCTACATGATCTCGATGCCCAAGCTCTTCCGTCTGGCCGAACAGTATCTGATCCGTGCCGAGGCCTACTGCAACCTCCCGACGCCCAACTACTCGGCGGCCAGCAAGGATCTCACCACGCTGCGTCAGAAACGTTACTCGGGCGGCGCCGGAGCCATCACCGTCAGCGCCAACAACTGGCTCGAAACCATCTCCGCCGAGCGCGTCCGCGAACTCTACATGGAGGGCTTCCGTCTGAACGACCTCAAACGCTGGCACATGGGATTCGAACGTAAACCCCAGTCGTGCTCGCTCACCGAAGGCAGCTCGCTCAAGATCGAGGCCGACGACCCGCGTTTCGTTTGGCCCATCCCGCGCCACGAACTCGAATCGCCCGGCGCCGAAATCGAGCCCAACGAGAGCAACAACTAACGCATTCACCGTTTACTAAGACCTTTCAAACATGAGACGAATTACTGTCATACTGTGCACGGCCGCCCTGGGCGGACTCCTCGCCACAGGATGCAACGCGGATAAAAAGACCTACTCCGATGCCGAATACATCATGTTCGCCGACACGATGTCGACCTACAGGGTTTTCCCGGACGAGGCCAGCTTCTCCGTCCCGGTAACCTCGACCGTCGCCTGCGACTACGACCGCACGTTCGCCGTCGAGGCCATCGATCAGGGCAGCAACGCCATCGACGGCTACCACTACCGGATCCTATCCAATACCATTACCATCAAGGCCGGTGAACGTACCGCCAATGTCGAAATCGCCGGGTGCTACGATCATATTCAGGATACCGACTCGCTGGGATTCAAACTCCATCTGGTGATGCCCGATCAGCTCCGCTGGACGAGCCTCTATCCCGAGAGCGACTACACGAAGGTTGTCCTCTACAAGGGCTGCAACTATGATCTGGATACGTTCAGCGGCTGGTGCGTCGTCACGTCGCTGCTGCTCTACGACTACCCCAGCGCACTGGACACCAACTACCAGCGGCTCATCTACACCGAAAAGCACCCCACGGAACCCAACACCATCATCCTGCACGACTTCCTCTACAACGGATACGATGTCACGATGCGTCTGACGAACGACGATCCCAACAATCCGATCATTGAGATGGATGAAGACCAGGTCCTCAGCGACGAGCAGACCGTCTTCGGACAGATCAACGGCGATGACAAGATCCTCGGTACCGTCAGCCCCTACTACGACTCGTATTACAATACGTGCCAGAAATCCATCTCCGCCTGGCTCTACGTATATATAAAGAACGTCGGAACCATGGTGGGTGCGGTCGGACACTACTACAACACCCTGGAGTGGGTATCGCTCGAGGAGGCCGTCCGGCTCAAAACCGAAGAGAACATGTCAGGGGCACGCGATCCGCGCGAGGATCCGAACTACCCCGGGAATGCCCAAGAATGAGAAACCCGAAAATTCCATCCAAATTCTCATTCTCCAATTATAGTACCACTAAACGCAATGTCTTATGAAAAACACGATTTTATATTGGACATCGGTTCTGTTGGCGAGTTCAGCCCTGATACTCTCCGGCTGCAAGTCGGAGGACGACAGCGTTGATACACCGATCACTCCCGCGTTCCCGGAGCTGCTGCAGGCGACCATCCCCGCCGGTGAGAACTCCTGCGCCGTGACCTTCACCCCCAACATGGACTGGAGCGCGTCGATCCCCACCGACGAGGTAACTTCACGCTGGTTCACACTCCGCTACGACCCCTTCGAAGGCGTATCCGTATCCGGAAAAGCCAGCACGGAGCCCGTCACCCTATATGTCGAATCCATCTCCACGGGAACCTTCGACGAAAACCCCGTCTGCGAGGTCTCGCTCACGATGAACGGCCAAACCAAGGTTATCGCCCAGATCACCCGCGGCAACAAGGCCCGCGAATTCGAACTCTACGCCTCGGAGTACAACACGACGGATAATTTCACAACGGATGATTTCACCATCCCCTATGTCTACCCGGAGACCGCTCTGACCAAATACTCCGGCCCAGATCAGGCCTCCGGAGATACCGTAGAGCTGAAATGGCCCTTCCGCGTAAGCAGTTTCATGTATGTCTTCAAGGCCAAGGGCAACTTCAGCTGGCTGATCTCGAAACCCGAGGGGCTGGAGATCTCCTCAATGGCCATTGCGGATGATCCCGGCAGCTACCAGATCACCGTCACCGGTGACTTCTCCGCAACCAATCTGGACACCCACACGGCCGTACTCGACTTCTACGACAGATCCATCAACCGCGACGAGGATCCCGGAAACAACGCCCACAACCGATATTGTCTGCGCATCCCCGGATTCCGCGACATCGTCCGCCATCCGTTGGCCAACATCGACGCCACCTTCACCTTCAACAAAGAAGGCAAGTATATCAGCAACACACTGGGGAACGAAACCATCTCGGACAATCTCTCCACGACGGTTTCCAGTACGGAAGGGCTGGCCTTCTACGTGGCCGAGGAGATTGAGCATGTCGGATATGTATTCAAAAAGGGTCCGGCACAATGGGTGACCATAGCCGACACCTGGGACTCCGAACTCGAAGACGTTTTTCAGAAACACCAGTACACCGTGACGGTAGCTCCCAACGAAACCGGAGCCGCCCGTACGGCCAAGCTGATCGCCCTGCCCAAGAGTCTGGCCGACGAACTGCAGGATGATCCATTTAATATGCTGGAGGGCATGACGGACTTCAAGGCGGAGTACAAGCCCTACGTCTATGCTACCATCGAACAGAGCGACGCTTCGTCCAGCGGCGATACCGACGATTTCATCACCATCAACCCGGAGGTACAAGACCGCTTCGAGGGTCCAGATGCCATTGCAACCCTTACCAAGCTCGATCCGGACAAGGATGAAGACCAGCAGTTCTTCAAGGATCACGAGAACGATAGCCACATCTTCGACTATGCCGGACCCTGGGAGAACAAAGAGTACCCGGTCTATGTACTGACCTGCAAGGCCAATCCGATGCAGTCGAACGACACCGAGCTCGGTATCGGCACCCTCTTCGCAGACGCCACTTACAACCAGGTCAAGATAGATCCCGAAGGAACCACATGGTTGGCATGCGAACCGATGGAGGCTGTCAATGGGAAGACCGAGCTTTTCATCAACACGGAAATGAGTGATACGGCCCAGAAAGGAGATACGGCAACCATCGTGTTCCAGGAACTCACTCCCGAAGGTTGGATAATAGGTACACTCGGTGTTATTGTCGTCGTCCATGACTACGGTTCTGAACCTGCACCCGGTGAAGGCGCAGGCGGCGAGTCTTCGGCAACTGACGCTTTCTGACACTGCAAAAACAGGGGCCCCGTTGAATGGGCCGGGGCTCCTGTTTTCAAAATATCAAATCCTTATTCGCCTTCGTCGTCTCTTGCGCCGCACTCTGCTCCGCAGCCTGCTCCGACGACGACGGTATCGACAATCGTGAGCTCGAATACGGCTATGTCCAGTTCAAGCTCTACAAGGAGGCCTCCTATCCGCAAACGCAGGATGCCCAGGGCCTCACGCGTGCCGACCAGACCGACCATATGGTCGCTCAGCTCGACTCCCTCTCCCGGGCCTGCAAGCTCCGCATCAGACTCCTGTCCGGATCGACGACCATCTCGCAGACCCTTACCCTCTCGGCCTCCAGCAGCGAAGCTGCCGAGTTCGGCCTGCGAAGCGACAAACTCGAGCTCATGGCCGGTGACTATCAGATCATCTCGTTCATCCTCTACGATATCACCGATACCCCGATCTACAGCGGTACGGTCTCCGACAACCAGCTTTCGGTCGTCGCCGGCGGCCGGACCATCCATGACCTTACGGCAAACGTCGCCCCCCGCGGAAAGGTCCGTTTCAACCTCGTAAAGGATATCTCGGAACTCACCGGGAAATGGAACGCAACACGAAGCTCATCCCGCAACCGCGAATATACCTTCGACGAAATCGCCTACTTCGACGTCTCCGTCCACAAGGCCAACTCCGACGAAGAGGAAATCACTTTCACAAACCTGAAGGCGAACTTCGACGTTCACTTCGACGAAGAGAATGTCGAAAGCGACAAATTCGGATACCAGACCTCGTCGATCACCTGCGACTCGCTCCTTTTCCTCCCCGCAGGAACCTACGAAATCACCGGCCTGGTCACCTACGACACCAACAAACTCCTGCTCGAAACCATCACCGGCGGGATCCCCGAGAAGTACAACTTTACGGTCACGGACAACGAGACGATCGATGCCAAAGCCCCCGTCACCATGCAGGAGGCCGATGAGTACATTCAGGACGGATACGCCCTGAAGGCCATCTGGGAGGCCCTCGACGGCCCGAACTGGTACTACGGCGGTCAGGACTACAACAAGGGCTGCAACTGGGACTTCAACAAGTCGCCCGACCTGTGGATCGATCAGCCCGGTGTCGAGGTCCACTCGAACGGCCGTGTGGCCAAGCTCGTGCTCAGCGAGTTCGGAATCAGCGGCGACATGCCCGCCGCTATCGGTCAGCTCACCGAGTTGGCCGAACTCTACCTCGGTTCGCACAGCGATACCAACACCGGCACCTACGACCCGATGCTCGACCAGTCGAAGTCGCTCGAAGACCGCAACCGCAACCGGCTTGCCTACAACAAGCAGTATCTGGCAGCCACGCACATCCAGCCCCAGATGTCCTATCCCTGCGCCCTGGCCCTCAAAGAGCACAACCTCACCAGCCCGGCCATCTATCTCTATGAGCAGGGCTACACCGAGGACCAGATCTTTGACCGCAAGAGCGGCCGTCAGGTCGAAATCCAACCCAAGGATGTCATCGCCGGACGTTTCTGCAACAACCTCAAGAGCCTGCCCGACGAAATCGGCAACCTGACCAAGCTCGAGTATCTCTACATCGCCAACAGCCCCATCTCGAATACCCCCACGACGATCGCCAACCTCGCGTCGTGCACGCTGCTCGAGATCTACAACTGCCCCAACCTGCACGGCCTGCCCAAAGAAGTCGGCGACATGCCCGCCCTGGTACAGGTCAACATCTCCTGCAACCAGGGTACCGCTCAGCATCCCGGATGGACGGCCGACGAGATCTACCGGTCGATCGGATACCTGGCCAATGGCAAGTCGCAGAATCTGATCCAGATGTTCTATGCCCGCGACAACAACCTCGAGAAGTTCCCCGAGGATATCAAGCAGATGGAGCGCCTCAACTTGCTCGACCTGGCCAACAACAAGATCCAGGGCGTGATTCCCGCGTTAGGCAACAACTTCATGCCCTCGGAGCTCTACTTCGAGAACAATGAAATCACCGGTTTCGGAACCGAAACGGTCAACGGCCGCCGCATCTTCTGCAACACCGACAACCTGGAGACCTTCTCCGCTTCGTACAACAAGCTTACGAAGGTCCCCGACATCTTCACCAGCAACACCCCCAACTACGTGTCGAGCGTTTCGCTGGGCTACAACGAGATCGACGGTTTCGAAAACCAGGACAACGGCCAGTATCAGGGTATCAACGTCAAGACCTTCACCCTCTCGGGCAACCGGATCAAGACCTATCCCGCCTGCATGGCCAAGAGCCAGTCGCAGATCAGCTACATCCTGCTGGCCGGAAACGGTCTGGAGGGATTCGAGAAGGACTGCTTCACCTCCCCCAAACCCGAAAACCAGGCAAACCTGATCTCCATCGACCTGACCTACAACCGTATCAAGGAGCTTCCGGATGATTTCCATGCCGGAAACATGCCTTACCTCTACGGTGTGGACCTCTCCTACAACGCCTTCTCGAAGTTCCCCTGGGAACCGACCGACGCCCTCACGCTGACGGTCTATGCCGTCCGCGGCCAGCGCGACGACAACGGCAACCGCTGTCTGAAGGAGTGGCCCACGGGCATCTACAAGCACACCGGTCTGCGCGGTCTCTATCTGGGGTCAAACGACCTGCGCAAAATCGACGACACAATCTCCTATCTGATCTACAACCTCGATATCAGCGACAACCCCAACATCACGTTCGACGCTTCGGACATCTGCTACTACTGGCAAGCCGGAGCCTACACCCTGACCTACGACAAAACGCAGAATATCATCAACTGTCCTGAAATGCTCGAATAACCATGAAAGTACGCAATCATATCTTCCTCGCGCTGCTCGCCGTCGCCTTCATGGCCTCCTGCTCCGAGGCCGACAAGACGATCGAGTTCGGGGTCGACAACAACTCGATCGACATCGAAGCCGTCGGCGGCACCCGTAAAGTCAACGTATCGGCCGGCGAAAACTGGGTCGCTACCTCCTCCGCACCCTGGATCACCGTATTGCCCGCAAACGGCCGCGGTTCGAAAGAGTGCAGCCTGATTATCGACTCCGCCATCACCACCTCGCCTCGCGACGGTTATGTCCTCTTTATTAATACCGACAATAACAACGAATACAAGCGTGTCGACGTCTCGCAGAAGGGTTTCGACTATGCCATCACCCTTGATGAGCCATCGGTAAACATCGAAAACTATGCAACGCTCGACAAACGCTACTTCGACGTGAAGGTGAAAACCAATGTCGCCTTCAATGTCAAGGTCGTCGACGAAGAGACCGGAGCTGAACCCAGTTGGGTCGATGTCGGTCAGTTCAACGTTAACCTCGACCACGGCCGTCGCCCCCGCGAAGTCTCCCTGCGCATCTCCTGGGGTATCAACTCCACCCCGATGCAGCGCAATGCCCTCCTCTCGTTCACGCCTGCCGAAACGGATGTTACCTCCGAAATGCTCGCCCGGAACGACGAACTGACCATCAACCAAAATGCCGCTGAGCGCATCGTCACAGGACGCGGAGGTGACTCCATAGCCCTGCTCGGCATTGCCCGGTCGCTCGAAGTCTGGGACTCCAATTGGGAAAGCTCCGGCGAAAAAATGGACAACTGGGACGGCGTAGTTCTCTGGGAAGAGGGCATGAGCGGATACGTCGATTCGCTGAAGGGCCGTGTCAAGTCGGCCGAGTTCAACTCGTTCTCCACCAAGGAGGGCATCCCCTACGAGGTACAGTATCTGACCGCGGCCGAAGAACTCAAGTTCTACAGCAACGTGAACACCTTCCAGCTCAACCTCAGCACGGGTCCCTACATCTGTGAACTCACGCAGCTCAAACGGCTGACTATCGGTGCATACGGTCTGACCGAACTCGACGAAAACTTCACCAAACTGAAGAACCTCGAGTACCTCGATCTGAGCAGCAACAATTTCGAACAGGTGCCTGCCGTCATCAACCCGGAGAACTTCCCGAAGCTCCATGCGCTGCAAATGGTCAACAACCAGCGACTGCTCATCTATGACCTGAGTAACAGCATCTCGACCAACTTCGGCGGTCTCTATCTGCATACCAAGTACGATTCGGCCCAGGATACCTTCGGCGAATTCCCCACGTGGCTGCTCAAGTGGGAGCCCGACGCGGCAAAGGGAATCGCGGGTCTCGACACGCTGAAACTCTCGGTAAACTACCTCCAGGGTTCAATCCCCGATTTCAAGGATGACGCCACGATCGGTTATTACGACGATGAAGATTTCATCCGGCCCGACACCATCCCGGCCATACATGTCAAACGCGTCATGCCCCAGTTGAAGATGTTCGCTCTGAACCTCAACCGTCTGACCGGAGAGCTGCCCGAATGGATCCTCTACCACCCGGCTCTCGACTGGTGGGACCCCTACACCCTGCTTTTCACTCAGGAAGGCAAGGACGAAAAGGGTAACCTGGCAGGTTTCTCCAATACGCCCGTAAACCTGAACTATTACTACGAAAAGTACACCAAGAAGGAGATGGCCGGCAGCTCCAGCGACCAGGAGACGGGAACCGACTCCGGATCCCAGACCGGCAGCCGTTAACACTATGTATCTCGTATCGGCCCTCAGCGTCGTGGCGCTGTTCGCCTTCCATGCCTGCTCGACCGAAGATCTCGTCGAACCCTCCGCCTCCAACACTCAGTCGGAGCCCACGGAGATGAGCGGTGAGGTCATCGTGAAGTTCGACCCCGCGGTCAGCGATCTGCTCGATGAACGCGGCCTGGCTCAGACCCGCAGCAACGCCGCTGCAACCCGCAGCGGTATCTACTCCGTGGACGAGGTGCTCGACATGCTCGGCGAGGTCCAGGCCGCCACGCCCAACCGCACCATCAAACGGGCCTATCGCACCGACCGAAAGCCTATCCCCTTCCCCAAGGAGCTGCTCAATGCCCCCGCAACCCGTGCCGAGGGTGAGAACGGATACGTTTACAACGACCAGCTCCTCAAATGGGAGTGGCACATGATCAACCGCGGCTATCAGGACCACTTCACCATCGATCCCGAGGAGGATGCCGAGGTAGCCAAAGCCAAGTTCCAGGTCGGTGCCGACGTCAACTGCGAAAAGGCCTGGGAGCGTACGACGGGTGATCCGTCGATCATCGTGGCCGTGCTCGACGAGGGCATCTACTTCCGCCACCCCGACCTGCAGTACAACATGTGGGAGAACGAGGGCGAAACCTACGGCTCGCACAAGGACAACGACGGCAACGGATATGTCGGCGACTACTACGGATACGACTTCATCAACAATACGGGAATCATCTCCTGCGACAACTCGGCCGATACGGGCCACGGAACCCACGTGGCCGGTGTGATCGCCGCCCGAAACAACAACGGAATCGGCATCACCTCGATCGCCGGCGGCACGGAGGAGAATCCCGGCGTGAAGATCATGTCCTGCCAGATCTTCTCCGGAAACACCTCGAGCAATACGGTCAGCCTGGCCCGCGCCATCAAGTACGCGGCCGATAACGGGGCCGTCATCCTGCAGTGCAGCTGGGGCTACACCTCCAGTACGGCCAACGGCTATGAAAACACCCCGGGGTTCGCCACCCAGGAGGAGTGGGAGACCAACTGCCCGCTGGAGAAGGCTTCGCTCGACTACTTCGTCCATAACGCCGGTTCGCCCAACGGACCCATCGAAGGCGGTATCCCCGTCTTTGCGTCGGGTAACGAGAGTGCCCCCTCGGCCGGATTCCCCGGCGCCGCGGACTACTGTGTCTCGGTGAACGCCATCGCCGCCGACTACACCATCTCGACCTTCTCGAACTACGGCCCCGGTTCGAACATCTCCGCTCCCGGCGGCGACCAGGACTACTACTTCGACTACATCGGTTCGGAAAGCTCCGATCCCGCCTATACCGCAGCACGCGGCGCCGTCGGATGCGTCCTCTCGACCATGCCCCCGCAGGTCAGTGACCAAACCGGATACGGCTACATGGAGGGTACCTCGATGGCCTGCCCCACGTATCGGGTGTCGCCGCGCTGGGTCTCTCCTACGCCGTCAAGCTGCGCAAGCACTTCACCGCCGCCGAGTTCCGCAAACTGCTCGTCGAAAGCGTTACCCCGATCGACGACTACCAGACTGGGAACAAGAACTATTACCACTATGTGAGCGATATGGGCAAGAACTATCCCAAGATCATCCCGCTGTCGCAGTATGTCGGCAAGACCGGTGGTCTGGTCAATGCCGACAAGCTCCTGGCCGCCATCGAGGGCGAAGAGGCCGGTACGGCCGTCACCTTCCCGAACATCTACCTCGGAATCGGGGAAGAGAATGCCGTCAAGGAGGATCCCGCCCGCTACTTCGTCAACGGAGAAAGCCTCTCCTACACGCTCAAGATCGACAATACCTCGGTCGCAACGGGCGAAATCAAGGAGGGCAAAGCCGTCTTCATCGGCCTGAAGGAGGGGGTAACGACTGCCTCGATCGAAGCCAACGGCACGGTACAGAAATTCAACATCACCGTCCGCAAGACGGCCAACGGTAACGGCTGGCTCTAATTCGGAGAAGGAAGGCTTATGCCCGGAAGATCGCTCATAACGAAGATTCTGGTCCCGATGGGGATGGCGGCGGCACTCGGCGCCGCCTCCCCCGTCCGGGGACAGTTTCACATCGTTCCCCGTCAGCGGCTCGACAGCATGGCCAACCCTGCACTGGCCAACGGCGCTCAGGCAATGCGGTTCGTCGCCAAACGGATCGAAACCGGTCCGATCGGCGAAGACGACGGCCCGAAAAACTACCGCTTCGAGTGGCAGAACGTCGGCGACAAACCCCTGGTCATCACCCGCATCACGACCACGTGCGGCTGCGCCGCCCCGTCGTGGGACCGCCAGCCGGTCAAACCCGGAGAGAAGGCGACGGTTACCGTCACCAACCACCCCAAAGGCCATCCCGGCAGCTTCACGCGGAAGATCTTCCTCTTCACGCAACTCGCCGCGAATGCGCCGACGGCCATCCTCGAACTCTCCGGCGAGGTGATCCCCTCGGCCCGTCCGACCTACGCCTACCCCCATGCCCGCGGGAATCTGCTCCTCAAGCAGGAGGCGATCCACCTCGACCCGCAGCTGAAGGCCGTCGAACGAATCGAGTGCCTCAACGGCGGAAACGACACCCTGCGCATAGGCGTCGATACGCGGATCCTGCCCCCTGCATCCGGGCCGGATTCAAGCCCGAGGTGCTCCGACCGGGAGAGATCGGCGAGCTGACCGTGCGGTTCGATCCGACGGCCGGCCGTGCCCCCCAGCGGGTGCCGCTCTTCCTGCGCGGTGTGGGGCTCCCGCCCTCGCAAAGCGCCGTGACAGTCTACTTCGACCCAACCACCAACGAATCCAAATCTGTGAACAACAACTAACGAAATATGAAAAATCTGCTCAAAATCTCGCTCCTGATGCTCTTCGCATTCGGCCTGACCGCCTGCGATGACGACAAAAGCTACGACGACCCCGGACTCGAAGTCTCGCTCTACAACCTCTCCGGTACGTGGAAACTCGACTCCTGGAACAACGGCGAAGCCCTGGCCGACGGCAGCTACGTCTACATCGAGCTCTCCTACCGCGACGGAAACGAGTTCACCATCTACCAGAATCTCGACAGCTTCGGTCCCCGCCGGATCACCGGCGTCTACAACCTCTCGACCGACGAATCCCTCGGCTCGGTCATCCGCGGCATGTACGACTACGAGAACGGAGACTGGAACCATCGCTACATCATCCGCAACCTCTTCTCCGACCGCATGACCTGGATCGCCACCGACGACGCCCAGAATGTCTCCGTCTACAAGCGTTGCCCGGGCGTGCCGCAGGAGATCCTCGATGCCTACAAGGACGAAATCGAGGCCGAAGAGAGCGAAAAATAGACCGAACCGAACACCTCTGCGGCAGATGCGCCCCGCGGCGCACCCCGCGCAGGCCATCCCGAGACGGGGAGCGACATGCATGCACGTCGCTCCCCGTTTTTTCGCGGCCGACCGATCGCGCTCACGGGACAATTTTCCCGGCCCCGGATTGCGCTTTCTGAATTTCTTATTAACTTTGCGCTTTGGAAACCAAAACGCTCGAAATCCTTTTTAAGAAATATGTTCGAAAACCTTACCGATAAACTCGAACGGTCGTTCAAAATCCTCAAGGGAGAAGGCCGCATCACGGAAATCAACGTCGCCGAAACCCTCAAGGAGATCCGTCGCGCCCTGATCGACGCCGACGTCAACTACAAGGTCGCCAAGTCGTTCACCGACGAGGTCAAGCAGAAGGCTCTGGGACAGAACGTCCTCACGGCCGTCAAGCCCGGGCAGATGCTCACGAAGATCGTCCGCGACGAACTCGCCGCCCTGATGGGAGGTACGGCTACGGATATCCGGCTGGAGGGTACGCCCGCCGTCGTGCTGATCGCCGGTCTGCAGGGTTCCGGTAAGACGACCTTCTCCGGAAAGCTCGCCGCCATGCTCAAAAGCAAAAAGGGACGTCAGGTGCTGCTGGTGGCCGGCGACGTCTACCGTCCCGCGGCCATCGACCAGCTGAAGGTCCTCGGTGAGCAGATCGGCGTCGAGGTCTACACCGAAGAGGGAAACAAAAACCCCGTGGAGATCGCCCGACACGCCATTCAGTATGCCCGGCAGAAGAACTGCAACGTCGTGATCGTCGATACGGCCGGCCGTCTGGCCGTCGACGAAGCCATGATGCAGGAGATCACGGCCATCAAGGCCGCCATAAAACCCTCCGAGACGTTGTTCGTCGTCGATGCCATGACCGGTCAGGACGCCGTAAACACGGCCAAGGAGTTCAACGACCGGTTGGATTTCGACGGCGTCGTACTGACCAAGCTCGACGGTGATACGCGCGGCGGTGCCGCCATCTCGATCCGTTCGGTGGTCAACAAGCCCCTGAAATTCATCTCCAGCGGCGAGAAAATGGATGCCCTGCAGGTCTTCCACCCGGAGCGCATGGCCGATCGAATCCTCGGCATGGGTGATGTCGTCTCGCTCGTCGAGCGCGCCCAGGAGCAGTTCGACGAGGAGGAGGCCCGCAAACTCAAAAAGAAACTCGTCAAGGATCAGTTCAACTTCAACGACTTCATCGCACAGATCCAGCAGATCAAGAAGATGGGCAACCTGAAGGATCTGGCCTCGATGCTTCCGGGCATGGGCAAGCTGCTCAAGAATGTCGACATTCCGGACGACGTCTTCAAGCAGACCGAGGCGATCATCTCCTCGATGACCCCCGCCGAGCGCGAACACCCCGAGATCATCAACGCCCGGCGCCGCGAACGCATCGCAAAGGGCTCGGGAACGACCGTGGCCGACGTCAACCGCCTGATGAAGCAGTTCGACGACACGCGCAAGATGATGAAAGCCGTAGCCGGCGGCGGCATGAAGATGCCCAAGGTCCCCGGTGGCGGCATGTTCCGCCGGCGATAGTCCCCCGGCCGAAGGAGCCGAGAGAAACAGAAAAGGGACCGAGAGAAACAGAAAAGGGACCGAGGCGCAGAAAAAGGCCGAGAGGAACTGATGGGCCAAGAGGAACTGATGGGCCGAGAAGGGGCCGAAAATGAAGAGTTGAGAGGAAGCATGTTCCTGCCGCAAATAAACGAATACTCGGCTCCCCAAAAACAGCTAAAGGAGACTTTCGAAAACGAAGGTCTCCTTTTTCGTCCCCGCAGCGGGGCGGAAATGAACCCGCAACACCCTTAAACGACAAAATCCACCGGTAAATTCACCGCCCGACAGTTGCAGGCATGCCATTTTATCCGTATCTTTGTCCGAATCATCTCCGAAAAGAGTACAGCAACATGCATAAATCGGGCTTCGTCAATATTATCGGAAATCCCAACGTCGGAAAATCAACGCTCATGAACGCCTTGGTCGGCGAACGGCTCTCGATCATCACCTCCAAGGCCCAGACTACCCGTCACCGAATCATGGGTATCGTATCGGGCGACGACTTCCAGATCGTCTACTCCGATACCCCGGGGATCCTCAAACCCGCCTACAAACTCCAGGAGTCGATGATGAAATTCGTCAACGGCGCCCTGACGGATGCCGACGTCATCCTCTACGTCACCGACACCGTCGAGCAGAGCGACCGCTCGGCCCAGATCCTCGAGAACATCCGCCACAGCGGGATTCCCGCCATCGTCGTTATCAACAAGATCGACCTCTCGAACCCCGCGGCTCTCGACACTCTGGTCGAAAAGTGGCACCAGATCCTCCCCGAAGCCCGGATCGTCCCCGTCTCGGCCAAGGAGCAGTTCAACCTCGAGGGGCTCTTCAAGACCATCCTCGAACTGCTGCCCGAAGGCCCCGCCTTCTACCCCAAGGATACACTCACGGACAAAACCCTGCGATTCTTCGCCTCGGAGATCATCCGCGAAAAGATCCTCCGCTTCTACGACAAGGAGATCCCCTACTGCTGCGAAATCGAAATCGAAAGCTACAAGGAGGAACCCACGATCGACCGCATCTCGGCCACGATCTTCGTCTCGCGCGAATCGCAGAAGGGGATCATCATCGGACACAAGGGCGAAAAACTCAAACGCGTCGGGCAGGCCGCACGCGAAGACATGGAGCAGTTCCTCGGCAAGAAGGTCTTCCTGCAGCTCTTCGTCAAGGTCAGCGACGACTGGCGGAACAACGATCGGCAGCTCCGCCGCTTCGGATACGAAACCGAATAGCCGACCGCCCGGCCCGGGGCAACACTCCCGGGGCCCGTCCCGCACTCACGCGTAAAGGCCGGCGGGAAGGTAAGGGGACGGGAAGGGTCGCGTGAGCCCCGGGCCACAATCGCGTGTGAAGGCTTGGGAAGGGACTCCGGACCGTAACAAAACAATAAAGTCCCTCAAAAGGACGTTACAACAAAAACTCGAAAAATGCGGAAATTCATCATCGCCCTGCTGGCCGGTATCGCCCTGCTGGGGTCTCACGCGGCTCACGCCCAATACAACCGGGAGTACTTCTTCTGGATGGGCCGCACCTGCATGATGAACAACAACTACCAGGAGGCCATCCGCACGCTGAACATCCTGCTGCGATTCGACGAGGACGCCTTCGAGGGATACTTCCTGCGCGGTATCGCCAAATACAACCTCGACGACCTGCTCGGCGCCGAGGAGGACTTCTCGACGGCCATCCGCCTCAATCCCGTCTACACCCAGGCATATACCTATCGCGCCATCACCCGCTCGCGCCTCGGAAACTACGACGACGCCCTGCAGGACTTCCGTGAAGCCATCGAACTGCGCCCCGATCTGCCCGGCCCCTACTACAGCCGCGGGGTCACCCGTCTGCTTAACCAACAGTTCAAGGAGGCTATCTCCGACTTCGACAAGTTCATCCGCCAGGAAAACAAGGTCGCCGATGCCTACATCTGCCGCGGACTGAGCTATCTCCACCTCAAGGACACGGTGAAGGCCTATGAGAACTTCAACACCGCCATCCGCACCAATCGCGAAGATCCCAACGGGTACAACCGCCGCGGAGGCCTCTATCTCGAACAGGAACGTTACAAGGAGGCCGAGGCCGACTTCAACAAGGCCATCTCGTGCGATTCAACCTACCTGCTCTCGTTCTTCAACCGCGCACTGGTCTACAACGCCACCAACCGCCCGATGCAGGCGCTGGCCGATTTCGACCGCGTTATCCAGCTCGACTCGACCAACTCGCTCACCTACTTCAACCGCGCCATGCTCCGCACCCAGATCGGCGACTACAACCGCGCGCTGGAGGATTACGACCGCGTGGCCCTCTATTCGCCCAACAACGTGCTGGTCTACTACAACCGCGCCGGCGTACATGCCCAGCTGGGCGAGATCGAAGAGGCCGTCAAGGACTACACCCAGGCCATCAAACTCTACCCCGACTTCGCGAACGCATACATCTACCGCGGACAGCTGCGCGAACTGCTGCGTGACCCCAAGGGCGCCCGCAGCGACCGCGAAACCGCCCAGCGCAAAATCGCCGAATACCGTTCGCGGCTGAGCGACAGCACCTACTCGATCTTCGCCGATACCACACAGCGTTTCGACCGTCTGCTGTCGTTCGACAGCAAACTGGCCGGGACCGGTTTCGAAAGCATCTCCGGACACAACGGCGGACACGAGGAGATGCGTCTGCTGCCGCTCTTCAAGTTCACGCTCATGCGCCCCGACTCGATGCCCGAACCCTATCGTCTGCAGCGCATCGAGGACTTCAAACGCCGTATCGGCAACGAATACCTCACCCTCTCGTGCCGCGAAAGCAACATCGCTCCCGATACGCTCGTGATGCTCGACAAGGAGTATGTCCAAAGGCTCAAGAGCGGCGAAACCAACTGGGCGCTGCTCTTCCAACGCGGCGTCTCGCAGTCGCTCATCAAACAGTACACCAACTCGGTCAACACCTTCTCGACGGCCATCGAGCAGAACCCCTCGAACCCGTTCCTCTATCTGAACCGTTCGACGACCCGCGCCGAAATGATCGACTTCATCTCCTCGATCGACAACTCCTATCAGCGGATATCGATCGACTCGGATCCGGCCAACCGGCTGAACAACAACTCGAAACGAACGTACAGCTACGACGAGGCCGTGGCCGACCTGAACAAGGCCATCAAGCTCTTCCCCGCATTCGCCGAGGCTTACTACAACCGCGCAAACCTCCGGGCCCTCTCCGGAAGCCTGCCCGAAGCCTACGAGGACTACTCGAAAGCCATCGAACTGAACCCCGCGTTCGCCGAGGCTTACTACAACCGCGGCGTCATCCAGATCTTCATGAAGGATACCCGAAAAGGCTGTCTCGACCTCTCGAAGGCCGGCGAACTCGGAATCACCGAGGCTTACGACATCCTCAAGCGTTACGCACAACTCGAAGACTAATCCAAACCCAATAAAACATGACAGCAACTATCCAACGCAAACTCAACGATTCGCCCGCGGCGCGGTGGACAGCCCTGGTCCTCATCGCTCTGATGATGTTCTTCGGCTACATGTTCGTGGACGTGATGTCCCCGCTCAAATCTCTTATCGAGTCCTCCCGCGGCTGGGACAGCGGTACTTTCGGAACCTATGCCGCTTCGGAATACTTCCTTAACGTATTCTTCTTCTTCCTGATCTTCGCCGGCATCATCCTCGACAAGATGGGAATCCGCTTCACCGGTCTGCTCTCCGCATCGCTGATGGTCATCGGCGCCTCAATCAAGTTCGTCGGTATCTCCGACTGGTTCCAGACCACGGCCTTCAACGAGTGGCTCAACAGCTGGTGGGTCTCCTTCCCCGGCAGCGCCAAGATGGCTTCGCTCGGATTCATGATCTTCGGCTGCGGCTGCGAAATGGCCGGTACGACCGTCTCCAAGGCCATCGCCAAATGGTTCGACGGAAAGGAGATGGCTCTGGCAATGGGCCTCGAAATGGCTATCGCACGGTTGGGTGTCTTCGCTGTCATGTGGCTCGCCCCGATGATCTCGAACCGATTCGACCACTCGGTCGTCGCTCCGGTCGCCTTCTGCACCGTGCTGCTCATCATCGGACTGCTGTGCTACACGGTTTTTGTCTACATGGACCGCAAACTGGACCGACAGCTCATCGCGGCCGGTGAGATGAAGGAGCAGAAATCCTCCGACGAAGAGTTCCATGTCAAGGACCTCGGCCTGATCTTCCGCAGCAAGATGTTCTGGCTCGTCGCACTGCTCTGCGTGCTCTACTACTCGGCCATCTTCCCCTTCCAGCGCTACGCCCCCAACTTCCTCGAGGTGACGCTTCAGATCGACGCCGAATCCGCCGCACGTCTCTTCAGTTGCTTCCCGATTCTGGCCATGATCCTCACGCCGTTCCTCGGCGCCATGCTCGACTTCCGCGGCAAGGGGGCCACGATGCTTATGGTCGGAGCCGTGATCATGATCGCCTGCCATCTGAGCTTCGCCTTCCTGCTCCCGGCATTCCCCTCGAAATGGTTCGCCCTGCTGCTCGTTGTCGTCCTCGGCGTCTCGTTCTCCCTGGTGCCGGCCGCTCTCTGGCCTTCGGTCCCGAAGATCATCGATGCGAAGATCCTCGGCTCGGCCTACTGTCTGATCTTCTGGATCCAGAACGTCGGTCTCTGCCTCGTGCCGCTGCTCATCGGCAAGGTCCTCGATGCCACGGGCGGATACACCGTCCCGATGATGATCTTCTCGACATTCGGCGTGCTGGCCTTCATCTTCAGCTTCTACCTCAAGATCGAAGACCGAAAGAAGGGTTACGGCCTCGAACTGCCCAACATCAAGAAATAGCCCGAACTCCGAACGATACATGGAGAAGCCCCCTGCCTGCGGTTTATCCCGGGCAGGGGATTTTCGTGGGTGGGGAGGGATGAGGCCGGCCGACAGCAGCGGCTTGAGCGGCAACGACGTAAGGAAAGGACGGCAAGGATTCGGTTGGAACCGCGACGGGGCGGATTGGGACCATAGCAAAAGCCGGGGTCGGCCAAGGCAAGTGTCGGGACCGGACCAAAGCAAGTGTCGGGATGGGACCGAGCCGGAATCAGACTGAGTCTAGGAAAGGTCGGGGTTGAGCTGCGACATGGGCGAGTCGGAACTGCGGCGGGACAGGCGAGGAGTGCGGCGGGAACTGCGGCGAGGGCAAGCGAGGCCTCGGACGAGGACAAACTGGGACTGCGGTGGAGCAGGCGGGGACTCGGCAGAGGCAGAGGCACAAGGGGACTCGGCAGAGGCAGAGGCAGGCAGGGACTCGGCAGGAACAGACGGGAACCGCGATGAGGTCAAGCTCACCCCCTCCCCTTCAGGAAATCACTTCCCGGCAACCAGTCCGTAGAGCTCCGTGATGCGGTTGCACATCTCCTCCCAAGAAAAACGCCGACGTACCTCGACGCAGTTTTCCCGAAAACGGGTTAGATGATCCCCTTCATACATCCGTTCAATGGCAGCCGCGACCCCTTCCGCAGTCGGCTCGCAGACGTAGCCGACCCGACCGTCGGGGACAATCTCAGCCAGCCCCCCGACGTCGGTCACCACCATCGGCACACAGAACTGATAGGCAATCTGCGTCACACCGCTCTGCGTGGCCGTCTTGTAGGGTTGCACGACGAAATCAACCGCCGAAAAGTAGTATTTCACCTCCTCGTCCGGAACGAAATGGTCGTGAAGCAGCACTTCGTCCTGCAGCCCGCTGTCGGCTATCTGCCGCAGGTAGGGCTCCTTCGAGGTGTAGAACTCTCCGGCCACGATCAGCCGCCGGCCGGCAGTCTTGCCCTGACACCGCAGAAGCGACCACGCGTCGAGCAGGATATCAAGCCCCTTGTAGTCGCGGACCAGCCCGAAAAAAAGCACATAACGCAGGTCGGGATTCAGCCCCAGCCGCACGCAGGCCTCCGAACGTTCGATCCGCTCACCGAAATTCTCGAACAGCGGATGGGGCGAAAAGAGCGCCGGGACCGACGTATAGGCACCGAGTTCGCCGTGAACCTGTTCGGACATGTAGATGAAGCCGTCGACCGATGACAGGAAATAACGGTTGAAGGGACGGTCGATCAGGTGATGTTCGTGCGGCTCGACATTGTCGATCTGGCAAAGGACCTTCGTATGGCCGTTGCGCCGTGCCAGACGCGCGATCGTACCGAAGCAGGGCGCCATGAAGGGCGTCCAGTACTTCATCAGCACGAAATCGGGCCGATCCCGGCCGATCGCACGCCCGATGCGCAGCCAGTTCAGCGGATTGACCGTATTGACGCACCGTGTGATGTGCAGATCCGCCGGCGCCGGGGTATCTACCGTCTGGCTCTCGCCGGGAAAGAGCAACGAGGGGTATTGCAGCGTGAAGGTCCGGATGCGGACCTCAGCCCCCCGGCGCTGGAATGTCCGCGCCAGAATCTCCAGAATGGAGGCCAATCCGCCCCGATACGGGTGGGCGGGGCCCACGATCGTGATTTTCATGGAATCGGTTTTACGAAATTCTCGAACGGATCACGTCCCGTCCGCTGGCGATTGTTGACGTGCGGCCCGGTGTACCGCAGAGGACGCCATAGCATGCCGGTCGTTTGTCGGTCAGTTGCCGGTGTACAGCCGATACCGCGCAACCGATCGGCTCGGCAACTCAACTCGGCAGGTCGGCTCGGCGTTACGCGCGCCACTCCAACGAAGCCCGTACGGCCGCCGTCGCTCCGTCGCCCGTGATCTCGAACAGCACCGACTGCTCCCGCTCCTCGCACCCCACCGTCAGCGTCTGTCCGTAACGGCACTCCTTCAGGAAGTGGATATCCAGCCGGACAGGAACCTCCAGCGTCAGCCGCTCGAGAGGCAGCATGTCGAGCATCATCTCGATATAGCGCATCGTATTGACATGGCGGTTGAAGTCGATATCGCTGTAGACCACCCGGTGTTCGGTGCTGCGTGTGGGCTTCACCTCGCGGATCTTGCGCGGCTTCTCGGCCGGAGGCGGAACCGCCACCACCGCATCGTTGTGCTCGCGGCCCACCCACGAGAGATCCACCGCCGAGCGTGTCGTCAGATCGATCATCGCCCATTGCGTCACCGAACGCCCGAATTCATGTCCCGCAGCGTCAGTCAGCGTGAAGTTACGCGTCGACAGCACCCGACCGTAGTCGCTGATCCACGTGGCTATCGTATAGTCGGTATACTGTTCAGGCCGCCGGTCAATCTCGATGGCCATGCGCGAAAGAACCCACGAATGGTTCCCGGCATTGAGCACATCCACTCCAAAACCCTTGCCGTAGGCATCCACACCCGCCGTATTGAGAATCGAACCCCCGAGCGATGCCAGCGTCGCCCGCAGCGTGAAATCCACATCCTGAGGCTCAACCCGATAGTGATAAAGCGATTTTTCTGCCATATCCGTCATTTGTTGCAACAAAGATAGGAATTTTTCGTATATTTGGCAAACCGCATCGGTGGTTTGCCCGTGACTCCCGGGATTTTTTACCCGCTACCGGCTCCGGTTTCGAAACCCGACATTCCATTAACCCTATTCTTTAACCCCTAAAATTCAAAACCATGGAGACGAAAAAACTCGACTTCTCGGAAACGCTCAAGGATGCAATCACCATCGGCGTGAAAAATGCCCCCTCGATCATCGCCGCCGTTGCCCTCTGGCTCATCACCATCTGGATCCCCTATCTCAACATCGGAACCACGATCGCAATCACCCTGCTCCCCACCCAGCTCGCCAAAGGTGAAATCATCAACCCGCTGGGAATCTTCGACGCAAAATATCGCCGTTACATGGGTGAATTCTTCATCACCATGGGACTGATGGTCTTTCCGATCCTGATCGGCGTCATCTTCATGCTTGCTCCGGCCGTCGTCCTGGCCATCTCCTGGTCGCTGGCATACTACTTCCTCATCGAAAAGGGCAAGAACCCCATTCAGGCCATCAAGGCCTCGAACGACGCTACCTATGGCAGCAAATGGATCATGTTCTTCGTATCGCTGGTTATCGGTATCGTCGTCGGAATCGTCTTCTCCCTCTTCCAGGCCCTCTGCAACGCCATCAACGTCAGCATCATCACCACCATCGTGATGTTCATCCTCTACGTGCTGGCCATCTCGATCAACATGGCCGTCAACGCATCCTTCTGGAAACAGCTCAAGGACAACGTCGAATAATCCATACCCCGCGGAAGCTTCGCACGGTCTCCCGAGTCATTGGGAGACCGTTTTTTTCGCTATTCCAAAAAAATTTATCGAAAAACGATAAATATTATTTGTTTTTCGAAATTTTCGCTATCTTTGTTTCCGTAACAGACAACCGTACGTGTCATGCAGAACAAAAAATCGCTCCTCAAAAGGCTCCTGTTCATCTACATCGCCTTCTTCCTGGTCATCGTCGCGGGGATCATCCACAACGTCCTGGGCGACTTCGGCCGCGGCGCCGAAACCGGCATGAAGATGGGCGAAGAGATCGCGGCACGGCTCCAGTCGGGTGACCCCCGCATGATCTATCTCCTCGGAAACATCCACATCATCGCGCAACCCGAACTCGACATCCAATCGTCCGACAAGCAGATCAACCTCAAGGCCCGAATCTCCCAACTCGAACTCTTCGTCGACGAACCCGCCGAAAACTCCTCGCCCATTCACCTCGCACTGCATTCCGTCGGCGGCAGCATCGGACTCTATCTGCTCACCCTGCTGGTCCCCCTGCTCTTTATCGCCATCATCGTCCTGATGGTGCTCATCATCCACTCGCTCCGACGCTCGATCCGTCAGGAAAAGACCCTCGACCGCCGGAACGTACGATGCCTGCGCGCAATCGGCGTGCTGACCATCCTCTCCGAACTGGTCAATGCCCTGGCCGACCGGATCATGAACCTCCATGCTGCCAGACTCCTCGATGGTAGCGGCTTTACGGTCGATACCGGATTCCAACTCTCCTACACCATGATCATCATGGGTATCCTGATCCTCTTCTCGGCCGAAGTCTTCGCCATCGGTCAGAACCTCAGCGAGGAACAAAAACTCACCATCTGACAAACCTCCCCCGCTGACATGCCCATTATCATCAATATCGACGTCATGATGGCCCGACGCAAGATCTCCCTCGGAGAACTCGCCGAAAGGGTCGACATCACCCCGGCAAACCTCTCGATCCTCAAGAACGGAAAGGCCCGCGCCATCCGGTTCTCAACCCTCGAGGCCATCTGCCGCGAACTCGACTGCCAACCCGGCGACATCATCGAATATCGTCCCGAAAATACTCAAAACCAATAAACTCCTTTAATTTCAAAATCGTATGAAGAGATTGATTTTGATGGCCCTGGCGGCGTTCACCGTCTATGGAGCCACCGCGCAGATGCAGCCGATCCCTGTCGACCCCGAACTACGCACGGGGAAACTCGAAAACGGGATGACCTACTACATCCGCCACAACGACAAACCCAAAGGGCAGGCCGACTTCTACATCATCCACAACGTCGGCGCCATCCAGGAAAACGATGCCCAGCAGGGCCTCGCCCACTTCCTCGAACACATGGCTTTCAACGGTACGAAAAACCTCCCCGGAAAGCAACTCACCCAATACCTCGAATCCGTCGGCGTGAAGTTCGGCGCAAACCTCAACGCCGCAACCAGCTGGGACCAGACCGTATACAACATCAAGGATGTCCCCACCTCGCGCGAGGGAATCATCGACTCCGCCCTGCTGATCCTCCACGACTGGTCGCACTTCATCGCCCTGCAGCCCGAGGAGATCGACTCCGAACGCGGCGTCATCATGGAGGAGCTCCGCACGCGTGACGGCGCTTCGTGGCGATCCTCGATGAAGCTCATCCAGGCGCTCGGCCGCGGTTCGAAATACGAACACCGAAACCTGATCGGCTATCTCGACGGGCTGAAGAACTTCAAGCACCAGGAGCTCGTCGACTTCTACCACCAGTGGTATCGCCCCGACTATCAGGCCGTCATCATCGTCGGTGACATCGATGCCGAAGCCGTCGAGGCCAAAGTCCGCAAACTCATGGCCGATATCCCGGCTCCGGAAGCCGATGCCCCCCAAAAGGAGGTGATCACCGTCCCCGACAACGAGGAACCCATCGTCAGCATCTACACCGACCCCGAAATGCAGGGTTCCAAGGTGCAGATCTTCATCAAACGCGCCGCATTCCCCCAGCAGCTGGCCAACACCGTGGCCGGTGAGACGCTCAACATCATCCAGGCGTACGTCTCCTCGATGGAGAACGGCCGTCTGCAGGAGATCGCCATGCAGCCCGATGCCCCGTTCCTCAGCGCCGGAATGGCCACGGGTGACGTCATCGGAATCATCCCCACGCTCAACGCCACGGCTTTCGTTGTCTCTACGCAGGATGGAAAAATCAACCGCGGATTCGAGGCGATCTACACCGAAATGGAACGCCTGCGCCGCCACGGATTCACCCAGAGCGAATTCGAACGCACCCAGAAAAACCTGCTGCGCAGCGTCGAACGATCCTACACCAACCGAAACGACCGCTACAACGGTTCGTTCGTCCAGACCTATCTGAGCAACTTCCAGAAAAACACACCCATGCCCGACGCCCTGACCGAATGGCAGCTCGACAGCATGCTCATCTGCTCGATCAACGTCGACATGGTCAACGACTTCGCCAACAAAACCCTCACCGAAAACAATCAGGTCATTACGGTTACCGCCCCCGAAAAGGAGGGCCTCGCAAACCCCTCGGCCGAAGAACTGCTCGCCATCCGCGAC
The DNA here is from genome assembly GCF_944320325.1 of Alistipes megaguti. Taxonomy (NCBI): domain Bacteria; kingdom Pseudomonadati; phylum Bacteroidota; class Bacteroidia; order Bacteroidales; family Rikenellaceae; genus Alistipes; species Alistipes megaguti. Next base: position 31,253 of record NZ_CALUHA010000002.1, on the reverse strand, counting down.
AAGGTGATCGCTTCGGAGATCGATCCCTATGAGGACAACGTCGTCAAGGAGCCGCTCATCCCCGAAGGCACCCAGCTCAAGGGTTCGCGCGTGAAGAAAACACACGTCGACAAGCTCTTCGGAACCACGGAGTGGACCCTCGCCAACGGCGTGAAGATCGTCGTCAAGCCCACCACCTTCAAGGCCGACGAGGTGCTGATGAGCGCCGTGGCAAAGGGCGGTCTCTCGCTCCTCTCCAACGAGGACTACTACATGGGAAGCATCATGCCCGCCATCAACCTCATGTCCGGCGTCGGCAAGTTCTCCACAACCGAACTCCGCAAACAACTCTCGGGCAAGGCCGCCAGCGTCGCACCCTCTGTCAGCAACTACAACAGTTCGATGAGCGGCTCGGCTTCGCCCAAGGATCTCGAAACCATGCTCCAGCTGCTCTATCTCCACTTCACGCAGCCCCGTTTCGACCGGACCGACTACGACAAACTCATGACGATGTTCCGAGCCAGTCTCGCCAACTCGGAGTCGGACCCCGATTTCCAGCTGCAGACGCATATCCTGAAGGCCGTCTACGGAGACAATCCGCGCCGACAGAACATCACGCCCGAACTCCTCGACACGTTTGACTTCGAGCGGCTGCCCGCCATCTACTCGAAACTCTACAACGGCGCCAACAGCTTCGTGTTCACCTTTGTCGGGAACGTCGATCCGGAGACCCTGAAGCCCCTGGTTGAGAAGTACATCGGTTCGCTCCCCACGACCAAGAAGCCCATGAACTGGATCGACGACAAGACCCAGCCCGTCCAGGGGGAGATCACCGACGACTTCCGCATCGAAATGCAGCAGCCCAAAGTCTCGGTTTACTACTATTTCTCGGGTAAAATGCCCTACGAGTTCAAGGAGAAACTCGCGCTGACGTTCCTCACCCAGGCTCTGAACTCGCGCTACCTCGAGTCGATCCGCGAGGAGAAGGGCGGAACTTACGGCGTCAGTGTCAAGGGTTCGACCGACTACATCCCCGACGAAAGCTACGACATGACCATCTCGTTCGACACCAACGAGGAGATGGCCGACGAACTCTGCGAGATCATCATGCAGGAGATCCGCCAGATCGCCGAAAACGGACCCAAGAGCGAGGATATCGAGAAGACCCGGGAATACCTGCTCAAGAGCCTGAAGAACAGTCTGGAGATCAACAGCGGTTGGCTCGGGTACATTCAGGCCAAGTATGGTTCGGGCCTCAACTTCGTTCAGGATTACGAGCCGGCTCTGCGTGCCCTGACCGCAGCCGATGTGCAGGCCATGGCCAAGAAGGTCCTCGCCGAGGGCAATCTCGTAAAGGTGGTTATGCGTCCCGAAAAGGCTGCTGACGCCGGCGAAGAGGCAAAATAACCCCATACGACGGCAATCGCCGATACGTTAAGGGTCGGGACCTGACAGGTCCCGACCCTTTCTATTTGTAGCCGAAACAGGCTGATTCCGCCCCTCTCTCCCGGGCAGTTCCGGTCCCGCTCCCGGAACAGCGGATGGATCGGGTTCCGGCCGGAACCCGATCCGGTCCTCCCGGGATGGAAGGGTTCCGGCCAACGAACGCACCGCAAAAGCCGGTGGACGCACGGCAAAAAGGCGGCCCGGGTGATTCCCGGGCCGCCTTCCTTATCGGTCTCTCGGATGGAGGTTATTCACCCCCCTCCATACCTCCCATCGGATCGTACTTCACGGGAGGATCGAACGGATCGTAGCTGGAATATCCATTATCATAGGCCCAACGGGCCAGCGCATCGGCCTCGGCCTCCGTCAGCAGATCCTCCTCGTTGAAGTCCAGATCCTCGATCCGGCTGATCGAAATCTGATACTGCGCCCAGTCGTTCTCGCCGCCCGTGAAGGTACTCTTCTTCGAGTAGATCGCGTAGATGCCCAGCACCGTACCCACGGCACCATCCTTCGGCACGGGACGCATCGCGAACTGCGAATATCCGCTCGTACGAACCGAATAGATGCCCGGATCCGACGTATACTCGGCCGCATCGTTGTACGATATCAGCAGCGATCCGTAAAGACGGATATTCTCGATGTTGTAGGCCATGTAGTACCACGGAGCGTTCTGCGGAATACCCGTATCGGTGACGATCCACGACGGATAGATGTTCGTATTGCCACCGTTCTTCATCGCATCCTTGACCACGTGATCCTGGTTCGGAACACCCGCATAGCGCACCTTCACATCCTTGAAACGCACCAGACGCCCGAAGTGATCCTTGCTCAGCGACGTATAGGTCTGGGGATCCACCTCGGTGATGTTCGACGAATCGAGCATCGTCTTCTCGCCCGGCAGCACATACTGCTTGGCAATGTTCGGGTTGTCGAGGTTCGAGTTCGCATAGTGCTTGTGCTTGCCCGCGGTGTTGTTCGAATCCGACGGCGCATCGCCGATCGAGAGCATCATGCGGTAGTTGCCCAGGAAGAGCCCGTCCAGACGGACGTAGACCCACTGGCTCTCCATCGTATTCAGATTCAGGTAATAGTCCAGGTAGAGGCCGTTATAGAGCTTCAGCTCAATGCCGGCCGTACCGTCGTCGATGAACAGCGACTTGTAGATGTTACCCTGACGGTCGCTGCTGATCACCTTGCCCTTGATGTACTTGTTCGAGGCGTCGGGCCAACCCTTCATCCCCTCGAATTTCGTCTCCTCGGGCGCCAGATCGCCAAATTTCAGCGTATTGGTCGTCTCCCAGTTGTCGTTGGTTCCCGTCCCCGAGATCGAACCGAAGGCCGACTCGAACCACCCCTTGACCTCCTTGATCGACACCTGCTCCAGACCAAGCGTCTCCATATCCGAATCGGTATAGATTTTCCGGGGCGCCGGCGTGTCGAAATCGTTGTAGCAGCCCGCAGCCAATGCGCCGACAAGAACCGCTATTGCTATTTTAAGACTTTTCATAATGTGTGCTCTTCTCGGTTGTTAGAATCGTAAATAGACATTCAGAAAATAGGTCGTACCCAGCATGTAGAAGTACTTCGACGGGAAGCGTCCGAAGACATAATCGCCCGTATTGGCCGCACGAACCTTGCTCATGCGCATCTGCTCGTAACCGCCCGTGCGGATATCCTGATCGTTGAGAATGTTCTTCACCTCGAGGCTCATGCCCAGCATGTAGCGCCCGATATACCAGTTCTTGCCCACGTTGGCGCTCAGCGTGAAGTAACCGCCGAACTCCTCCTGAGCCCGCAGCTCGTTGATCGAACTCAGGGCTCCGTCAATCGTCGTCATGTTGGGTTCCGGCATCGAAAGCTCCGACAGAATCAGATTCGTGAAGTACTCCGAAGCCGTGTTCGTCCGGTAGAAGGGGTTCATCGACAGGTAAAGGCGGTCGTAGTAGTTCAGGTTCACGCCGGCAAACCAGTTGCGGGCTCCGCGGTAGTCCAGACCCACGTTGATGGCCGTCTGCGGCGAGCTCTCCACGTGCATCCCCTTCCAGTTGACCTTGTCGCGCAGTACGATGCGGTCGACGTTATCCACCGTCTGGACAAAGTCGGCGTTCGACGTGTAGGTATAGTCACCCCAGCTGACGGCTCCCACGACCGAAATGCCGTTCCACACCGGAATCGAGAGTCCCAGCTCCACGCCGTAGTGGCGCTTGTCGATGCCGCTCATGGCAAAGTTCGTGAACGAACTGCGCGTATCGTCGTAGAACGAGATCACCTTGGCCTGGTCCGCGATCGTCGTGTAGTAACCCGACAGACGCGCCTTGATGTAGGGCAGATTGAGGTTGTAGGTCAGATCCACGCCGAAGACCTTCTCGGCCTTCAGACCCGGCGTCACGTTGTTGCGCGTACGCGGCGAAACGAAGGCCGTGTTGAACTTCGGAGCCTGCTGCAGAATCACCGCGTTGGCCTCCAGCGAGTGGGCGCCCGAGAACTTGTAGCCCAGCGAGAGCTTGCCCTCATAGGTCAGGTAGTCGAGCTTCTTCGAATCGCCCTTCGAGTTGTCGGGGAAGAGGCCCTTGCGCCACATACCCTCGCGGTACATCTGCGAATAGCCGACCGATCCGGCCACACCCAGCGAGAATCCGCCAACGGCCCACGAGTAGTTGGCCCAGGCTTCCGATTCGAGCAGGTGGGCCCGGTAATAGTAGCCGTACATGTCACCCTCGCGGGCAATACGTGCGTGACCCGTCGACCAGTAGTAGTCCAGATCGTTCTGGTAGGCCGTCTCGCTGGCCATGTCCCGCTCGGCAAACTTGTCGATGTCGTACCAGTAGTCGCCGCCCAGCAGATCCTTCACCTGCGAATAGTAGTTCGTCCGGTTCACCCGCAGGTTCGCACCGCCGACGATCTTCATGTTGTTGCGCATGTTGTGCTGCACGTTCACGGCCAGGTTGTAGTCCAGCTGGTCCGTGTGACGCTCCTCGATCATGTAGTTCGAACGGCGGCTGTCGCCCATCAGATCCGTCAACTCCGTATCGACATACTGGTTCATGTGGTAGAAGTCATCGAACTTCAGCATGCCGTCCCAGACCTGGGCCCCCTGAACGGCGCTCTGCAGATAGTAGTAGTAGGTCTGGTCAGTCGTCGTGCCCGGAACATACTGCGTCATGTCCGACAACGGCATGTAACGGTAGTAGTCGCCGCGCGGATCCGAACCGCCGTTCCACGTCAGCGCCGAGTAGCCGTTCTTGCCGAAGCGAAGCGACGTGGCCGCATTCAGACGCGTATTCTCCGAGATGTCCCACGTGTAGTTCAACATGGCGATCGGTTCGTGCGTGTTACGCACGCGCGAATTGCGCAGCTTGCCGGCCTGGTAACCCACGTTGGGATTGTAGTAGTTGTTGCCGAACAGGGCGTAGGCCTCGTCGGTCGAAGCCTGCTGCGCGCCGCGCTCCGTGGGCGAGGCCAGGAAGGTCAGCGCCAGACGGTGGTTGTCGCCGAAGAGCTTCTCCACCGAGGCAAAATAGGCATACGAATTGTAGTAGACACCGTCGACATAGCCGTTGCCGCCCTGACGCGTGCTCAGCGAGAAGGCGTACGACCAGCCGTTGTCCAGCTGTCCCGAACCGTAGGAGATCATCGCCCGGAAACGGTACATCTGGTTGGCGTTCGAGACGCTCACCCGGAAGCCCTTGCGGAACTGCGAAGCCCGGGCGTTGATGTTCGTCAGACCACCGATGCCGCCGATGCCGAAGTCGGCCATCTCCAGCCCCGTGTGGTTCTCCTGGTTGCGCGTGGCGTCGTTCAGACCGCTCCACAGCGACCACGGGCCGTAGCCCGTCAGGGCGTCGTTGAAGCGGATGCCGTTCAGGTAGATGTCCGAAAACTGCGAATCATAGCCGCGGACGTTGAACCGCATCTCGCTGAAACGGTACGAGGCAATGTTGTTGAACAGATCCTTCGAGGCCGAAAGCGACGAAGGAAGCGCCTGCGAGTCCGACGACGAGGAGTCGCTGTCGAACTCCGCAAAGACCGCATCGTCGAGGAACCCTCCGTACGAGGGGTTGCCCGGAACCAGAATCACCTGCTTGAGATCCTGCACATGGTCCGTACCGACGCGCACGAGCAACTCCAGCGGTTCGAAATCCGGGGTCGTGAACTGCACCCGGTAGCTGCCGGCCGGAAGACTCTCGAACTGGAACCGGCCGTCGTTGTCGGTCGTGGCCGTCAGGCCCAGCGATTCGATCTTCACCTCGACGTTGCTCAGCGCCACGCGCCCGTTGCGCGATACCACCGTGCCCCGGACCCCGCCCTGCTGGGCGTAGGAGACGAAGCTCACGGCGGCGAGCATCAGAAAAAGTAGAGCTTTCAGTTTCATACAATTATTGTTAGCTGGTTATTTGCCAATGCAGATATAGACGGGGAAGTGGTCGCTGAAGCCCCCCTGGAAGTCGTTGCCCACAAACGTACGCAGCGGATAGCCCTTGTACTGACCCTCCTTCTGCAGCATGTAGGGACGGCGGAAGATGCCTCCGTAGAATTTCGAGTGGCCGACGGGCAGAATCTTCAGCTTGCCGGTCGATCCCGTGGCCAGATTCTCCGATACGATGATGTTGTCGAACAGGTTCCACTCGTCGCGATAGGCCAGCGTGCCGTATCCGGCCTTCAGCAGCGCGATGAACGGATTGAACATCTCGCCCTTGTGGACCTCCTTGATCTTGCCCCTGGCCTGCAGGCACTCCACGACGCTGCGGTCCGTGGCGTCGTCGTTCAGGTCACCCATCACCACCACCTTCGTGGCCGGATTCCGCGCCATGACCGAATCGACGATGTGCTTAACCTGGCGGGCGGCCTCCTCACGCTTGGGCGACGAGGCCTCCTTGCCGTCCAGACGCGACGGCCAGTGGTTCACCACGAAGAAGAACGGCTCGCCCTCGATCGTACCCCACATCGTCACGAAATCACGCGTCCGGAAATCGGGCATCCCCGGCATCACGAAGCGGTGCGGGGCGCTTCCCTCCAGCTTGAAGACATCCGGACGGTAGAAGAATCCCACATCCACGCCGCGCGCATCGGGCGAATCATAATGTACGATGCGGTAGTTGCCGTGTGCGAGTTTGGGCTGCGCGATGACATCCTCCATCACCGAACGGTTCTCGATCTCCGAAACGCCGATCACCACCGGGAAATCCCTGTCCTCGGCCGCAATGTCGAACAACACGCGTTCGAGATTGCCCAGTTTCTTCTCATACTTGACCGTGTTCCACCGCTTGGGACCGTCGGGCGTAAACTCCTCGTCCTTCACTCCGGGATCGTTGATCGTGTCGAAGAGGTTCTCGAAGTTGTAAAAGACCACTTTATAGGGCTTCTGCGCAAAGCACGCCACCGCCACCAATACGGCGATCAGTCCTGTCAAAAGGTTTTTCTTCATAAGGTTGTGCAGTTAAGTAAACATATGTCTGTCAGTTAATTGCCAGTCCGGGCCATTGCGTCGCATCGGGTTCGCGGCTCTTCACCTCGGCGGCCACCGCCGGATCGAGGTTCCGGAAGAAGGTGAAGCCCGTCAGCTGCTCGACCTCCTCAACCGTACAGGCCGCATCGAGCAGTTTGGTCTGGCCGCCCGCCCGGTCATTCGTGAAGATGAAGCCCACGGCCTGCAGTTCGTCGGCCGAGAACTCCCAGATTTGCCGGTTTTCGTTCTGTCCGCGCTTCTGCTTGAGCAACACCTTCCAGCACTTGTCGGGATAACCGACCCGCTTGCCGCTGCGGTCCGTAATGGTCCGCCCTGAAAGGTGTGCGCCCGTGACGACGAACAGCGTATCGTAACGCATCTCGGTGACCGACGTCGGCGCCCAGTTGCGGATCAGAGTCTCGAGCCGCACCCAGCTGCCGCTGTTGAAGCTGCCGTTCTGCGGCATGATGTTCGTGGCGTAGAAGGTCATCTCGTTGGTGGCCGCCGTATTGTAGCGGTCGGCCGAGGGGCACTGGTGACCGCGGGCATCGCCCGTGCCGTAGGTATCGATGATATTGGCCTGCTGCGACTGCTCGATCAAGGGCTGCTGCGCATTGGGATCGTACGACCAGGCGTCGGAACGACTGGCCCGGGGTGTCGTGTAGCACCCGTGCAGCGGGTAGGCTACCCACAGCGATATGCGGTTCGAAGCATCGAAGCAGATCGAATAGTTGCGCCGCACGCCACCCATAAGGTATCGGTTGGTGGAGACCAGTGTTGTATGATAGGTTTTGTAGATATAATTGCTACCCTGACGATAGGCGGGCTGCTCGCCCCAGGAGCGCTGGTAATCGGCCGCCTCCGGTGAGGAGGTCGCAGGCATCTGCCACATCTGCAGCAGGGTTGAATAACCATTGGCAAAGGTTACGGTGATTTCGGCCGTGCGATACTGGTCGGAGGTATTCACCTCCAGCACGAGGGGCAGATCCTGCCCCACAACCCCGGCCGCCACCGTGGTATTGGATTCGAACGAGCACCACTTCTCCCCTCCGTCGAAAGCGAGGGTTGCGGCATAGGCCATGCCGGCCGGGCCGAGGGTGATGATCCGGTTCGATGTAGCGTTACAATTCACGGTTGTAGCGGCGAGCGACGCGGAAGAGGCCGCAGTGTCCTCGTCCTTGCTGCATCCCGAGAAAAGGACAAGCATTGCGAGCATCACGCCGGTCAAGCCTGTCTTGTGGAAAAGGTCAGAAAACATCAAAAACAGCGGTGGGAATAGAAAATTGTGAGATTGGTTTTTAGAAAACCAAACTCTTGACGGGGCATCTTGCAATACCCCGCCAAGAGTGGTTGGTTTAAAAGTCGGTTTCCTCGACTGATGAACTATTCGGCCTTGTTAATGGCAATCGACTTGATATACATTGCTTTCACCGAATTCGTCAGTTCGATCGTAATCTCGCCCGAAACTGCCGAGGCAGGAGTGAACGTATAATCGGTAGCAGTAGTCGTCAGCGCGACAGTCTCACCAATCTGGGTACCACCGACCTTCACCGTCAGTTTACCGTCACCGCTTTTGGCATTCGAAGCATTGACAACAATCTGGGTTATAGTACCTTCATAGGCCGTGGTCGACAGCGTAAACGATTTTGCAGGCGAACCTCCGGATCCGAACTGAACACCTTTGGCAGAAGTATTGGAGTCCCAGCCGACATAAGAAACTGCAGGATAGGTCCAGCTCATGGCAGGAGTACCTCCCGTAATCGTTCCTCCCTTGCTAGAGAAAGTATCCTTCTCAAAAGTCCACTCGTAAGCAGCACCCTCACCACCGGTCGGCTTCTGCGACTGCTTCAGCGTTACCGAAGCCTCGGTAACGGCCGTACCGTTCTCCTCGGATGCCAGATAGATCGTCAGTTTGGCCTCACGTGCGGCACCGTCGTTGGCAGCAGCCGTAACCTTGACCGGGGTGGTCACCTCACCCGTGGGTACCGAGAAACCGGTGCCCTCGATCTTGGCGTACGTCTTGTAGCTGCCGGCATTGGCTACCGTGAAGGTGATGTCCTGCGTGCCGCCATCCGCCGAGAAGGAGGTCGGGGTCGTCGTAATCGTAACAACAGGAGTCGAGGTGTTCTTCGCGATCTCCGTGAGCATGATGTTCAGCTTCGAGTTGCTCGAATCATAACCCAGTGCAAAGCCCGTAGCGTCAACCACGTCACCGTCTTCTACACCCGAGAACTTGGCATCCAGACCGTAGGCGAACGTGATATTCTTAACCGAAGAGCCGGCTACGGTGATCGTGTAGGTATTGTAGCTGGGGCCCTTCTCAATGTGGAGAACGCCCGAAAGCTTCACATATTTGTAGGCGGGAGCCTGCGTGTAAGCCTCAATGCCTGCGGCGTCAAACGTCACGGGAGTCGGAAGCTTGAGCGACGAATCGTTGCCGGTCGTCACCTCGAAGGTCGAGAACTGATACTGGCCGTGGAAATCCTCGCACTGGCCCTGCACGTCGGCCAGCTTGCCAACGGACTCGATATAGGGATTCGACGTCTGGGTCGTCCAGCCGTTGTTGAAGCCCAGCACATAGTATACCGTGCCCGATACCTCCTGGGCAAACATGACACCCTTCTGGTGAACACCGACGATCGTGGTGCCGGTCAGCTTGTAGTTGCCGGCCTTCAGCTGGTCGATGGTCGTCTCGGTGTACTCTACCTCGGGAGCATCCTGGTTCAGACCGGCCAGGTCGGCTGCCGAACGGGGCGAAACCTGTACATCACCGTTGAACTGGCCGCCGATACCGATCAGATAACCGGCCTTGTCGGGGATCAGCTCGTCCTTGAATGCGGCGCTTTGACCCGTGCGAACGACAAATGACTTGCCGTCGGCCGTCGTAAAATTGGCGTTACCCTTGTTCGTCGAGTTGTTCCATGCCGTGCCGGCTACTCCGGTTGCGGGCATGCAGTTCTCGATCTTCACCAGCATCGACTCATAGTCGAGCAGCTGATCGGGCGTTACGACAATCGGTTCGGGTGCAGTCGTTTTCGAGGTCTTAACCTCTACGGTCTTGTCAACATAGAGCTGGATCACGCTGCCATAGGTGCCCACCTGGGCTGCGGTCAGCGGAATCGTCACCACGTCACCGGCCGAAAGTTTCAGATCGGGGAACTGGTTGGCGTTGAGCGTCAGACCCGAATCCTTGTCGGCCGAAGCATCCTGAACGGCGATGTTGTAGTCATTGCCGAAGTTGTGGCCGGCGAAGTCCGAAACCACGATACCCGTGATCGTCTTGGCGGCAATCTCATCCGTCACGTTGACTTTCGTCTGACCGGGATTCATGGCCTTGAGCAGGGCGCGGATCTCGGCTACGTTGGTCTTCACCTCGGTCGAGCCGTCAGTGTTCTGAAGAATCGTGATGGTCACGCTGGCGGGAACCGGCATGCTCAGACCGGCAATCGTTCCGTAGGTAACCACCTTGGCCGTAATCGTACGCTCGGCCGTGCGCGAACCCAGCTCGAAATAGACCGACGTCGAGCCCTTGCCGCCCGTTGCCGGTACGGCCACGCAGTCGTCGGTATCCGAGCCCTCGAACGTAATCGTCCAGTCGCCCGACGACTCGATCGTAACGGCATCGGTCTTACCGCCATCGAGCCCGACGGCAACCCGTGCCGACTCCGCTCCGTTTACCGTGATCGACGGCATCCCGCCGCCCTCGTCCGAATCATCGTCCGAACATCCCGTAAAGGCCGCTACAGCCAATGCCGAGAGGAACAATGTCTTCCAAAGATTAACTTTTTTCATAAAAGCGAGTGTTAGTTAAAAATAAAAACAACAGTCTATTTTATTTATTTATATTTTAAAATATAGTATACATAATATAAATATTAGGCCCCAAAGTTAAAATTATTTCCCGGCTTTACAAAGTTTTGTAACATTCTTTTAATATAAATCGGAATATTCGGGACATTTCTTTGCTTTCAGCGAATACGATCCGTGCTCCGAACCAGCAGCTCATCCCGGAATATGGCCCGCACCGACAACCACGCAAACAACAGTCCTACAACCGGTAAAACAATCGTGGCTTGCATCCCGTGGGCCGACTGAGACAGCTCCGCGACGACACGGCACCCCAGGTAATAATAGATCCCCTCCATCAGCGCACTGCCCACCAGAAGCACCATCTCAACCACACACAGCCGGATCTGAAGCATCCGCTTGCGATACAGAAATACAGTCACCAGAGGCAGAACCGCCGCCAATACCAGCAGAATGCCCAGATAAACCGCCGAATAAAGCTCCTCGCCGTCGGCACTCTTCAAGGCAAAGGCATAGAGCGAAAACTCCTCGCCTGAACCGCCGAACCAGGCCAGACGGGTGAACAGCGTGACCGTGACAAGCGCCGTTACGATCAACAGATAAAGTGTTTGAATGCGTTGTATCATCGTTTACAGGGTTTTATCAATCAGATAGGTATTGCGATCCGTCGAATTGCGGTTGATCAGCTCGCCGAGGAAGCCCGCCAGAAAGAGCTGTACGCCCAGAATCACCGCCAGAATCGCCAGATAGAACAACGGCTGGTCCGTTACGGCCCGCAGCGGAAGCCCTTGGGACTGTTTCCAGAGTTTCTCGCCGATCAGCCAGCAGGTCGTACCCCCGCCCAGAAGGAACATCAGCGTCCCGAGACTCCCGAAAAAGTACATCGGAGATCGGCCGAAATGGGTCATGAACATCACCGATATCAGGTCGAGATACCCCTTCACCGTGCGCTCCAGACCGAATTTCGAGTGCCCGTACTTGCGGGCGTGGTGCTCGACAACCTTCTCGCCGATGCGCCGGAAACCCGCCTGCTTGGCCAGGATCGGAATGAAGCGGTGCATCTCGCCGTAGACCTCGATCGACTTGACCACCTTGCGGCGGTAGGCCTTCAGACCGCAGTTGAAGTCGTGGAGACGGATGCCCGAGGCCCGGCGGGCCGTCCAGTTGAAGAATTTGCTCGGCCAGCGCTTGCCGATCGGATCGTAGCGCTTCTTCTTCCACCCCGAGACCAGGTCGTAACCCTCCTCGAGGATCATCCGACGCAGGGCCGGAATCTCGTCGGGCGAATCCTGCAGGTCGGCATCCATCGTGAAGACCACCTCCCCCTCGGCAGCCGCAAAACCGCAGTACAGCGCGGCCGACTTGCCGTAGTTGCGGCCGAAGCTGATGCCCCGGATGGCCGGATAACGCTGTTTGAGCTCCTCGACCACCCGCCACGAGTGGTCCGACGATCCGTCGTCGACGAAGATCAGTTCGTAGGTGAGGTGGTTTTCGCGTGCCACGCGGTCGATCCACGCCGCCAGCTCGGGCAGCGACTCCTCCTCGTTGTAAAGCGGAACGACGACCGAAATATCCAGTTTGTCCATTACGCGTTCTTGGTAGTGTCGGTGTTGGTGTCGGAATCCCCCTCCTCGCTCCGCGAATCGTTCGCCGGAGCGAAGACCGGCGCTTCACGACGTGCATAGGCCGAGATGAACAGGCCGAAGAAGCCCCCCTTGATGAGCGCCCCAACGATGGCCGAGAAGATCAGCGCCAGCGGCGAGTAGAGCATGCGGGACACCAGCATGATCTGGTCGTCGGTGTAGAAGCCCGTCGACTCCAGCAATTCGATCTGCGGAGCCATCATCGCCTCGTACTTCGAGGCGAAGAGCCAGTTGGCAGCCACGCTCATGTAGGCGCCGTCGAGGAATCCCGCACAGAGCATCACCGCCAGAATAAACCGCAGGCACTGCCCATAGCTGTAACCGTTGGCTCCGTAGCGGGCCACACGCTGCTTCGTGAAGAAGGTCAGCAGACCCAGGAAGAGAAGCAGGGACACCAGGGATATGATCGCATGCTGGGTATAGAAGTTCAACGTATCGAACACAAAGGCGACCAACGCCATGATTACGCCGTAGAAGGCGGCATCTTTCCAGAAATTCGTCTTTTCCATCTATTTTTATATTGCTCTTTTCCTAAACGTCTCCTCGGCCCTTCCGCCCCGGCCTCTTCTCTCTGCCGGGGAGGGGAGGCTTCTCTCAGCCGCGGCCGCCGTCGCATCTCGCCCGATCCCGGTCTCTCGTTCCTCGCCCCTCGCTCTTGGCACCCGGCGGCTGTCTCTCGGCACCCGGCGGCTTACTGCAGGTCACCCCGGCCTTCGCGCAGGATCTCCGGCTCGTCGCCCGTCAGGTCAACCACCGTCGTGGGGACATTGTCGCCGATCCCGCCGTCGATGACCAGCGATACCTCGCGGCCGTAACGCTCCTCGATCAGTTCGGGATCGGTCGTGTACTCCACCACCTCGTCGTCGTCCTTGACCGACGCGGTGATCATCGGGCTCCCCAGCGCCTCGACCACCGCCCGCGCCACAGGGTGCGACGGAATGCGGATCCCGATCGTGCGGCGCCGTTCCAGCGCCTTGTCCGGAACCCGCGACGAGGCCGGCAGGATGAAGGTGAACGGTCCCGGAAGATTGCGCTTCAGAATCCGGAACGCCGCGTTGTCCACCCTGCAGTATTCGGCCACCTGGGCAATGTCGCAAAAAACGACGCTCAACGAATCCTCGCTGCGCCCGCGCAACCGGCGAAGCCGCTCGATGGCCCGCGCCGAACGCAGCGAACACCCGAAGGCATAGACACTGTCGGTGGGATAAATCACCACCCCGTCGTGCTCCAGGGCCTCCACAACCCGTTTCAACTCCTTTTCCGAAGGATTCTGTCCGTAGATCTTCACCAACATGGGACCGCAAATATAGTGAAATTATTTAATCTTTCGCCGATTAAGTTCGGCACTGTAGGCCCGGGCGTTGCGATTGTGCTCGGAGAGGGTGCGCGCGAAGTTGTGGTAGCCGTCAAAAGTCGGCCGGGCGCAGAAATAAAGATAATCGTGCTCCTCGAAGTGAAGCACCGCTTCGATGGCACTCTTGCCCGGCATGCAGATCGGAGAAGGCGGAAGACCCCGGTTTACATAGGTATTGTAGGGCGACGGCGTCTTCAGATGCCGGTGGAGAATGCGGCGCAGCGTGAAATCCTGCAGGGCGTATTTCACCGTGGGATCGGCCTGCAGGGGCATGCCGCAGCGCAGGCGGTTGATGTAGACCCCGGCGATGCGGGGCATCTCGTCGCTCTTCGAGGTCTCCTCGTAGACGATCGAGGCCAGGGTCATCACCCCGAGCCGGCTCAGACCGCTGCGCTGGCGCAGGGCATCACGTTCGGGCGTCCAGAAACGGTCGTACTCGCGTTTCATGCGCAGCACGAAGTCCCGCGGCGAAACCGTCCAGTAGAATTCATAGGTGTCGGGAATGAACATCGAGAAGAGCGTCACGCTGTCGAAACCCACCTCGGCGGCCATCTGCGGCGAGGTCAGCACATCCATCAGCGCCGCCGAGTCGGCATCGAGCTGCCGCGAGAGGCGCTGGGCCAGCTGGGCCGGCGTGCGCACGTTCTGGATCGTCACCCGAACGGGGGTCTGCATGCCGAGTTTGAGCATGCGGACGATCTCGATGACGCTCATGCCGGGACGCAGCACGTAGCGGCCCGGTTTGAAGCTGTCGGCCAGGCGAAGCCGCCGGGCATAGGCCCGGAAGGCGGCATGGCGACGGATCCGGGGCATCAGCGAATCGGTCAGCGTTTCGTAGGAGGCACGCGAACTCACGAAAAGTTCGGACTCCTGCCCGACGGCGCTGCCCTTGAACTGCACGATCAGCAGCACGGCGGCCGCAGCCCCCAGGACGACACACGCCAAAAAGATCCGGAGCAAAGTTTTTTTACGCATTTCGCCAATTTTTTTGCAAAGATAGGAAAATATTCCTACTTTTGCATCCCGGGTGAGTCTTACACGACCAGCTCCTGCAGAATCCCCCAGGCGAGGAATCGAGCAAGGGTATGTGGTTGTAGCGGTGCGATGCAAGTAGCTCACCCTTTTTTTGTGCCCTGCGGCGTCCGGCTTCCCGGACGCCGCTTTTTTTAAAGGCCCGGAAATCAGAGGAATGGACGGGCGGCCCGGCGTGCACACTCTTCTGCCTCTCGCCGGCGAAGCGGCGAAAGATGCCGCCGGAGGTGACGCCATACCATGCGCAGCAGGTCCGCAGGCAGGGAGTCACCGTAGACCATCCGCCGCATCCAGCTGAACCGCCGCCAGCGCCGCCATCGGAAGTAAATCCCGCGCCAGAGTCCCTCGGGAATGTCCGCCGGGAACTCCGCTCCCACATCGCGGCATCGGGAACCTCCACCCCTGACGCCGGGGATCCCCCCCCGCCGCAAAAACCGCGCCCGGCGAGAACACCCGATGTAAATGAAGCAAATATTTTTCCTTTCGACAGGAAAAAACTATCTTTGTCCATCTGAAACCGTATTTGCACCATGAAAGGTATCGTCCTGGCCGGAGGCTCCGGCACCCGCCTCTACCCGATCACAAAGGGAGTCAGCAAACAGATGCTCCCGATCTTCGACAAACCGATGATCTACTACCCCATCTCGGTGCTGATGCTGGCCGGAATCCGCGAGATCCTGATCATCTCCACACCCGTCGACCTGCCCGGATTCAAACGCCTGCTGGGTGACGGCTCCGATTTCGGCGTGCGCTTCGAATATGCCGAACAGCCCTCGCCCGACGGCCTGGCCCAGGCCTTCCTGATCGGCGAACGGTTCATCGGCCCGGAGAGCGTCTGTCTGGTGCTGGGCGACAACATCTTCCACGGATCCGGCTTCACGGGCATGCTCCGCCAGGCGGTCCGCGCCGCCGAAGAGGAGGGCCGTGCTACGATCTTCGGATACCGCGTCGAGGACCCCGAGCGCTACGGCGTGGCCGAGTTCGACGCCGCGGGCAACTGCCTCTCGATCGAGGAGAAACCCGCCCGCCCGAAGTCCAACTACGCCGTCGTCGGACTCTACTTCTACCCCAACAAGGTGGTGGAGGTAGCCAAAGGCATCAGGCCCTCGGCCCGCGGCGAGCTCGAGATCACGTCCGTGAACCAGACCTTCCTCCAGGCCGGCGAACTGCGCGTCCAGACCCTGCAGCGCGGGTTCGCCTGGCTCGACACCGGAACCCACGACTCGCTGGCCGAAGCCTCGATCTTCGTCGAGGTGATCGAAAAACGCCAGGGGCTGAAGATCGCCTGTCTGGAGTCCATCGCCTTCCGCATGGGCTGGATCTCGGCCGACAAATTGCGCGAACTGGCCCGGCCGATGTCGAAAAACCAGTACGGACAATACCTGCTGAAGGTGGCCGACGAGACGGAGGCCGGCGACCCGCAACTCCTTGCAGAATGACTTCACATTCCTGTATGCCATGGAGGTAATCAAAACCGATATCGACGGGGTGGTCATCATCGAACCCCGCCTCTTCCGCGACGAACGCGGTTATTTCTTCGAATCGTTCTCGCAGCGTGATTTTCAGGAAAAGGTCTGCAACACACGCTTCGTCCAGGACAACGAGAGCAAGTCGACTTACGGCGTGCTCCGCGGACTGCACTTCCAGAAGCCGCCCTATGCGCAGTCGAAACTCGTACGGGTCATCCGGGGTGCCGTGCTGGACGTGGCGGTCGACATTCGCCGCGGCTCGCCGACCTTCGGGCGCCACGTCGCCGTTGAACTCTCGGGCGAAAACCACCGCCAGCTCTTCATCCCGCGCGGGTTTGCCCACGGATTCAGCGTCCTGACCGACGAGGTGATCTTCCAGTACAAGTGCGACAACTTCTATGCCCCGCAGTCGGAGGGAGCCCTGGCCTGGGACGACCCCGATCTGGGGATCGACTGGCGGATCCCGGCCGAACGGATCCTCCTCTCGGAGAAGGACCGTCACCACGACCGTCTGCGCGACGCCGGGTGGCTCTTTGACTACCACGAAAAACTCTATTGAACGATGAATATACTCGTAACGGGCGCCAACGGCCAGTTGGGACGCGAAATGCAGCGTCTGGGAGCCGTTTCGCCCAACAACTACCTCTTTACGGATGTCGCCGAACTCGACATCACGGACCCGGAGGCCGTCCGCCGCTGTGTGACCGGAAACCGCATCGGGGCCATCGTCAACTGCGCCGCCTACACCAACGTCGAACGCGCCGAGGAGGACGAGGCTACGGCCGACCGACTGAACCACGCCGCCGTCGGGAATCTGGCCCGGGCGGCCGCCGAAGCCGATGCGCTGCTCGTCCACGTGTCGACGGACTACGTCTTCGACGGCTGCGCCTCGCTCCCCTACACCGAGGAGGACCCAACGGCCCCCCGCAGCGCCTACGGCCGCACGAAACTCGCCGGCGAAGAGGCCGTCCGGGCCTCGGGATGCCGCCATCTGATCCTGCGCACCGCCTGGCTCTACTCCGAATACGGAAACAACTTCCTGAAGACGATGCTCCGTCTGACGGCCGAACGCGAAACGCTCAACGTCGTCTTCGACCAGGTCGGGACGCCGACCTATGCCGGCGATCTGGCACTGGCCATCTTCTCGATCCTCGAGGGCGGCCTGGACCGCGGCCACGAGGGAACGTATCACTTCTCGGACGAGGGCGTCTGCTCGTGGTACGACTTCGCCGTGGAGATTGCCCGCGCTGCGGGCCACGACCGCTGCCGCATCTCGCCCTGCCGCACGGCCGACTACCCCACCAAGGCCGTACGCCCCGCCTTCTCGGTGCTCGACAAGGGCAAGCTCAAACGCACGTTCGGCATCGAGATCCCCCACTGGCGGGAGTCGATGTTCTACTGTCTGAAACGTCTGCAGGCCATGCAGAACCAACCCTCGGAACAATCATGAAACGAAACATCCTCGTTACGGGCGGCGCCGGATTCATCGGCTCGCACGTCGTCCGGCTGCTGGTCACGAAATACCCCGACTACCGCATCATCAACCTCGACAAGCTGACCTATGCCGGCAATCTGGCCAATCTGCGGGACATCGAACAGCGGCCGAACTACACCTTCGTCCGCGGCGACATCTGCGACTTCGAGGCTGTCAGCGAGCTGATGCGCCGCTGCGAGGTCGACGGAATCATCCATCTGGCCGCCGAAAGCCATGTCGACCGTTCGATCCGCGACCCGTTCACCTTTGCACGGACCAACGTCCTGGGGACCCTCTCGCTGCTCGAGGCGGCCCGCCGCTGGTGGGAGTCGCGTCCCGAGCGATTCGAGGGCAAACTCTTCTACCACATCTCCACGGACGAGGTCTACGGGGCGCTGGAGCTGACCCACCCCGAGGGGATTGAGCCGCCGTTCTCAACCACGGCCTCCTCCTCGGAGCACCACCTGGCCTACGGCGAGGAGTTCTTCCGCGAGACGACGAAGTACAACCCGCACAGCCCCTATTCAGCCTCCAAAGCCTCGAGCGACCACTTCGTCCGGGCCTATTACGACACCTACGGCATGCCGACCCTGGTGACCAACTGCTCGAACAACTACGGCCCCTATCAGTTTCCCGAAAAGCTGATTCCGCTCTTCATCAACAACATCCGTCACCGCCGGCCGCTGCCCGTCTACGGACGGGGCGAAAACGTCCGCGACTGGTTGTACGTCGAGGACCACGCCCGCGCCATCGACCTGATCTTCCATCGCGGACGCGTGGCCGAGACATACAACATCGGCGGTTTCAACGAGTGGAAGAACATCGACCTGATCCGGGTCGTCATCCGGACGGTCGATCGTCTGCTGGGCCGCCGCGAAGACGAGGACATGGATCTGATCACCTTCGTAACGGACCGTCCCGGCCACGACATGCGCTATGCGATCGATTCGTCGAAGCTGCAGCGCGAACTGGGCTGGGAACCCTCGCTGCAGTTCGAGGAGGGGATCGAGAAGACCGTGCGCTGGTATCTGGACAACCAGGCCTGGATGGACAACATCACCTCGGGCGAGTACGAGAAGTATTACGACGAGATGTACCGGAACCGATAAGCACCCTCAAGATGCGGAAAAAGATGAAATCGCGACCCGGACTTTTCAGCCTCATCCGGCAAAAATCTTTTCACGAAAGACACGATACGGAGGTGGTCGCCCCCCTCTATCGGCAAACCGACCGGCCGCTCGATGCGGAACAGCACCGGGCAATCATGATGATCGACGGCCGCATGCAGCACGGCGGACTGGCCGACCGTATCCGTGGCTGTCTGGGTATCTACGCCCTGTGCAAGCGACGGCAGATTCCGTTTCGCATCAACTGGTGCTATCCGTTCGACCTGCGGCTGTTTCTGGAGCCCGCCCGCTACGACTGGCGGATCGACCCCCGGCAGATCATCTACGAAACGCCCTACGCACAGCCGCTGGCAATCTATACGTTCGGAATTCCCGGCGAGACCCTCTGGGATGCCCTCTGGCTGGACCGGCAGCTGCGATTCGACACGCACACCCACTACCACATCTATTCGAACACGAGACTCCACAACGCATTGTGGAGCCAGGCCTACGAAGAGCTCTTCAAACCCTCGCCGCTGCTGCAGCAGGCCATTGACGAGAATCGCCGACAGCTGAACGGCCCCTACGTCTCCTTCACGCTCCGGTTCCAACAGCTGCTGGGCGACTTCAAGGAGGGGCCCTTCCCGGTGTTGGAAGAACCCGAACGGGAGAGACTCATCGAAAAGTGTCTGGACAAACTCGCGGAGCTGATCGGCCGCGTGCCCCAATCCCACCGCATTCTGGTGACCTCCGACAGCATCACGTTCCTCAACCGCGTCCGGCAGCTGCCCCGGACCTACGTCATCCCCGGGGAGGTGGCCCACATGAATTATCCGGGCGAGAGTCAGGTCTTCCTGAAATCGTTCCTCGATTTCTACCTGATCATGGGGGCCGAAGAGGTTCATCTGCTGCAGACCGGACAGATGTACCGAAGCGGATTCCCGCAGTTCGCCGCCGAAATCGGCCGCAAGCCCTTCATCGTGCACACCTTCTGAGCCCATTCGGGCAGGCGGGAGGGAGGACTTCCCTCCCGTTCGGTGCTCCGCAACAAAGACGCGGGCCCCGCAAATCCGATCGGATTGCGGGGCCCGCTGTTTCTGCGGCCAAAAGCCGCGAAGGGTTACTCGAGCGTAAACTCCACCTGGCCGCGGATATCATCCGAGGCGGCCCCCACATAGGCCGTGAAGCGTCCCGGTTCAGCCACCCACTGTCCCTTCGTGTCGTCGTAGTAACGCAGCGCCTCGGGGGCAATTTCAAACGTGACGGTCCGTGTCTCGCCCGGGGCCAGCTGCACCTTCTCAAAGCCCTTCAGCTCCTTCACGGGGCGCGGCAGCGACGACTCCTCGTCTCCGATATAGAGCTGGACCACCTCGGCGCCCGCCCGATCGCCCGTATTGGTCACATCGGCCGTCACGTGCAACACGCCCTTCGACGTCAGCGTCGTACGGTCGGCCTTCACGTTGCCGATCTCGAAGGTCGTATAGCTCAGGCCGTGGCCGAAGGCAAACAGCGGACGGATCGCCTTCGTATCGTGCCAGCGGTAACCGACCAGAATGCTCTCGTTGTAGCGGACCGAATCGCCGCCCGGGAATTCGCCCATGGCATGCGCCGCATTGTCCTCCAGCCGGACGGGGAAGGTGAAGGGAAGCTTGCCCGACGGATTCACCCGTCCGAAGAGCACGTCGGCCAGCGCATGTCCCGTTTCCGAACCCGAGAACCAGGCCTCCAGAACCGCCGGAACCCGATCCAGCCACGGCATGGCCACGGCATTGCCCGAAACCAGCACGACGGTCAGATGGGGATTGGCCGCCGCAAGGGCCTCAATCACCCGATCCTGCGCGTAGGGCAGCCCGTACTGCCGACGGTCGGTGCTCTCGCAGTCCTGATAGTCGCTCTTGTTCAGTCCGCCCACGAAGATCACCGCATCGGCCCGCTTTGCCGCCTCAACGGCATCGGCAATCAACTGCTCCTCGCTGCGCGTTTCGGAGAGGTCCTGTCCTGTCTCGACGCCGTTGTAGGAACCCGTCGGATCACCCACGTATCCGCGTTCGAAGGTCACCTCACAGCGATCGCCCACCGCCTCGAGGATCCCCTCCATCGGCGTATATTCGTGGCGCACCTTCAGCGACGAGGAGCCCCCGCCGACGGTCATCATCTTCACGGCGTTCTCCCCGACGACCAGCAGCCTCTTCACCGCCACGGAATCCAGCGGAAGCTCCCCGCCGTCGTTCTTCAGCAGCACCATGCCCTCGCCGGCAATCCGCCGGGCCGCGGCCAGATGCTCCGGAGAGTTCAACGCCCCGAAGGGCTTGTGCGTATTCATCGCCGTGCGGAAGTTCAGCCGCAGCACCCGGCGCACCTTGTCATCCAGCATCGCCAGATCGGCCTCGCCCCGGCGCAGCATCTCCAGGTAAGGGAATGCCAAATGGTAGTTGTCGTAGGCGTTGCGCGTTCCGGCCCGCAGTCCGTCGGTTCCGGTGCCGAACTCGAGGTCCAGTCCGTTCTCGGCCGACTGTTTCGTGTCGTGGACTCCGCCCCAGTCGGAGATCACCGCTCCGTCGAAGCCCCACTCACCTTTCAGAATGTCGTTGAGCAGGTACCGGTTGTGGCAGCAGTGCTCCCCCCGGTATTTGTTATAGGCACCCATCACCGACCAGGCTCCGCCCTGCCTGACGGCCGCCTCAAAGGCCGGAAGGTAGATCTCGCGAAGCGCCCGGTCGTCCACAACCACATTCACCGAGAAGCGGCGCGTCTCCTGATTGTTGAGCGCAAAGTGTTTCACGCAGGCCGCCACGCCGTTCTTCTGCACCTCGCGGACATAGGGAACCACCATCCGCGAGGCCAGGTAGGGATCTTCGCCCATATACTCGAAATTACGACCATTCAAGGGGGTGCGGTAGATGTTCACGCCGGGACCCAGCAGCACATCCTTTTCGCGGTAGCGGGCCTCCTCTCCGATCGAACGGCCGTAGAGGGCCGCCATGCGGGGATTCCACGTCGCGGCCAGGCACGTCAGGGCCGGAAATGCCGTACAGGAGTCATTCGTCCAGCGGGCCTGGTCCCATTCGTCCCACAGCACCTCGGGGCGGATTCCGTGGGGGCCGTCCGTACACCAGAGTTCAGGAATGCCGAGTCGCGGCACTCCCGCCGACGAGAATTTCGACTGTGCGTGCAGCACGGCCACCTTCTCTTCGAGAGTCATGCGGGAAAGAGCGTCTTCGATCCGCTCTTCCAGCGGGAGGTTCTCATTCAGGTAGGGGGCTACCGTCGTCGAAGAGCCCCCGTTTCCGGCGCAACCCGCAAAAAACAGCAGCACCGGGGCCAGTTTCAAGAAGTTCAAGTTCATCAGGATTATGTTTTGAGCAGTAATTGAGTACAAAGATAATAAATGGCGCGGCAATGCCTACACGAAAAATCGGTATTTATCGGACAATTCGAACAAAAAAAGATCGCGGTTTTCACCACGATCTTTTCAGATTTTCCTTTCGGGATTTCAGCCCCCGGTTTTTCAGGGATTTCAGGTCCGGTTTTTCGGGATTTCAGCCCCAGTTTTTCAGGGTTTCAGTCCCCTCCCCCCCGGTTTTTCAGGGTTTCAGGTCCCGTTCGTACACAATTCTTAATCGGAGGTTCTCGAGCCGGCGTTCATTTCCCCCCCCGTCGGCCCGGACTACTTGGAAGGCTGGGCGGCAGGCGTCTCGGCAGGCGCCTCCGTCGTCGACTCGGCGGCCGGGATCTCGGCCTGCGGCATTGCGGCCGGAGCCTCCGTCTCAAGTACCCGCTCCTGAAGAGCCTTGGCATCCTTGGCAATCTCCGAGTTGCTCTCGGCAACCTTCGTGCTGTCCATGGCCAGCGTGGCTACCAGACTCAGCACCACAATGGCAATGGCCATCGCCCAGGTGAACTTCTCCAGGAAGTGCGTCGTCTCACGGACACCCATCACCTGGTTCGAGGCTCCGAAGTTGGCGGCCATACCGCTCTTGGGGTTCTGCACCAATACCGCGAGAATAACCAGAACACTCGCAATGAGGATCAGCGCAATGCAAATCGTGTATAACATATCATCAAATTTTAATTATTGTTCTGCGTTTTGCGAATTAACTCGGCAAAGTAAACACTTTTTTCGGGATTTAGCAAACTTAATTTGCGATAAATCGCTGCGGCCCGCTCCCGAAGCCCCTGCGAAAGATAAATTTCGGCAAGTTCCTCGCTGACAACCTCGTCGTCATCGTCCAGATCGGGCTGCAGACGCACCTCCACCTCGGGTTCGTCGTCTCGCGCCACGATACGCAGATCCCGCTCCTGAAGGAACGTGTCTATGATCTCCTCCGAGGTGCGTCGGAGCAGCGCCCCGGCATCCACCCGCTCGCCGCACAGCGAGCTCTCCGCACGCCACGGCGCCATCAGCTCCACCCGCGGGTCCATCCCGCCCCGCTCCGCAGCGCGCAGCACCCGCAACGGCATGAACCACGGCACGGCCGCCACGGCGGCATCCAGTCCGCCCTGCGCCGCGGCCGCTTCGATGAGATATTGCTTCAGATCCGCCATCCCGGTTACCAGTTGGAGGCCGAAGCCTGGAAGATGTCGGTTACGATCTTGTCGACAATCTCGGGAATGAGCGTTCCCTCGACCTCGGTCAGCAGCTGCGTCGATTCGTAATCCTCGTAGGCCGAGAAGGTGCGGTTCCACGACGCCTTCTCGTCAAGGGCATTCGTGAAGCGCACCTTGACGGTGATCGTCAGGCGGTTCAACAGCGCGTAGTCGTCGCTCGAGACCGACGAGGTGGTCGAGGTATAGTTCGTGATCTCACCCTCGAAGGCAAAGTCACCCCCCTCGTCGACCTGCATGAGCCGCGTCCGCCGCGAGAACATGTCGACCAGCGCGTCGGTGAGCGTCGAGCTCAGGATCGGCGAGACCATCGTGGCGTTGTTCGGGAAGTAGGCCACCGAGAAGGTCTTCGCATCGGGCGGAATCGAGGCGCCCGACAACGAATATTTGATCGACACGCCGCACGCCGTCAGCAGGCACACGCCCGCGGTCGCCAGGAAGAGTTTCAGATTTCTGTGTTTCAGTTTCATTTCGCGGTATTTGGCGGTCAGACATCCTCGATGCCCAACTCCTTGATTTTACGATACAGCGTCCGTTCGGACATGAACAACTCCGCAGCGGCTTCGCGACGGCGTCCGTTGTTGTGCTTCAGGGCGCGGATGATCTGCTCGCGCTGCATGTCGGCCTTGGTCTTCTCGCGGGGCGGTTCGTCGGTCACCTCCTCGCTCTCGGCATAGATCGGCGTCGAAGGTTGCACGTCGGCCGCCCCCACCGACGGGCCGCAGGGCTGGCCTGCCGCGGGCCCGTAAGGCTGTCCTGCCGCAGGTCCGTAAGGCTGTCCTGCCGTGGGTCCATAGCCCGGCGCCGCCTGATGGCCGTAGGCTCCCGGGGTCTGCACCGCCGGAACATAACGCCCCTGGGTCGTGGTCGGAAGCAGCGCCCGGATATCGCGGACCGGTTCCGAAGCCGCCACTCCGCCGTTGCGGAGCAGTTCGGCCATCATGCGCTTCAGGTCGTTGATGTCGGCCCGCAGATCAAAGAGCACCTTGTAGAGCAGTTCGCGTTCGGTGGACATCGTCTGATCGTCCATGCGCGGGGCGCCGGCCGCCGCCATGGTCGAGGTCCCCTCCTGCGGCGGCAGGTATTTGACCAGCACCTCGGGGGTGATGACCCGCACCTGTTCGATGGCCGAAATCTGCTCGGCGACGTTCTTCAGCTGGCGGATATTGCCCCGCCAGTAGTAGCTCTTCAGCATATCGCGTGCCGCATCGTTGAGCGTCACGGCCGGCATGCGGTACTGCACGGCCACGTCGGCCGCAAACTTGCGGAACAGCAGCGGAATGTCGTCCGGACGTTCGCGCAGCGCCGGAACCGTGATGGGAACCGTCGCCAGGCGGTAGTAGAGGTCCTCGCGGAAACGTCCCGCGGAGATGGCCTCCGGAAGGTTGACATTCGTGGCCGCCACCACCCGCACGTTGGTCTTCTGAACCTTCGACGACCCCACGCGGATGAATTCGCCCGTCTGCAGCACGCGCAGCAGACGCGCCTGGGTCGAGTGCGGAAGTTCGGCCACCTCGTCCAGGAAAATCGTCCCGCCGTCGGCCTCCTCGAAGTACCCCTTGCGCGCCTCGACGGCCCCGGTGAAGGCCCCCTTTTCATGCCCGAAGAGCTCGGAGTCGATCGTCCCTTCGGGGATGGCCGCGCAGTTGACGGCGATATATTTATTGTGTTTGCGCGCAGAGTAGGCGTGGATCACCTGCGGAAAGAACTCCTTGCCCACGCCGCTCTCTCCGGTGACCAGAACCGTCAGATCGGTCGGCGCAACACGCAGCGCCACCTCCAGCGCCCTGTCCAGCAGGGGCGAGGTGCCAATGATGCCGAAGCGTTGTTTTACGGTGGTTATTTCTGTCATTTTTCAGTCTGTTCGGGCTATTCAATCTGTCAAAAACATCCGAATCAAGTCGGATTTTCCACCCCCCCGCACGGAGTTTATTCAGCCCCGGCAGCGGTCTGCGGCGCCTCGTCGGTCGAGACGACCGGCAGTTCGATCACTTCGGTCTCCGCCTGCTTCTCGCGCGCATCGTTCCAAAGCCCGAAGGCAATGGCCCCCAAC
Source organism: Alistipes megaguti (assembly GCF_944320325.1). Lineage (NCBI taxonomy): Bacteria > Pseudomonadati > Bacteroidota > Bacteroidia > Bacteroidales > Rikenellaceae > Alistipes > Alistipes megaguti. Next base: position 5,836 of record NZ_CALUHA010000002.1, on the reverse strand, counting down.
GCCAATACCGCCACAACGACCCCGATCCAGATGAACCAGTCGGCCCGCCGACGCGGCGGCCGGTCGACATAGGTGTAGGCATCGGTATTCTTCGGCGGCTTGCCGTAGCGCAGCCCCCGCACCGACGGATCGGGATTCATCTTCGCCGAACGCGACACATGCGGTTCGGTAAAGGCCGTGCGCACCGCCTCGGCCACCCGTTCGGGATGGACATGCGCAGCATGAGGCGTCTTGCGTCCGTCAGCCGGGGTTTCACGTCCCGAAGCCTCGGACGCCGATCCGGCAGGCTCCGCTCCGGCCGCAGCCGGTGTCAAACCTGCCGCCGGTGATTCGGCAGGGCGCGGCTCGTAATGGAAGGCGATCGTTCCGTTGGGACCGGGCTTCAGGGTTCCGAACCCCTCGAGCCGGTACTCCTCGCCATGCTCCACGGCGTGGCGAACCTCGAAAACCAGCCGGTCGATCTCCCCGGCAGCCTCCAGATCACCCATCCCCTGCTCGCGCAGCAGGCCCCGCAGCACACCGTCGTCCCGCTTGAGCAACTCCGAAAACAGGATGCTTTGCCCCGGCTCCTTGACGATGAACGCCCCGAGCTGAGGTATGACGAGCCGCTTGTGCGACTCCAGATATTGTGTGAGAACAGCTATCAACACGATCGAATGCAGCTTTGAATCCGGCTCCAAAAATACCCTTTTTCAGAGAAAAAAGCAAAATATGACCCGGTTTTTCAAAATATTCGGACAAAGTGTTGGTTAAAAGAAAAATATTCACCTACTTTGCATCCCGAAATTTTGGAAAATCCAATCGAGCTACTTCCGCCATATTTTCGCCATGTAGCCGAGCCGGATTGTCAAAAAGCCCCTGAACCGACCATGAAAGACAAGTACATCGACCTGATCGAACAGTCGTTCGATTTCCCGCAGGATGAGTTCTCCGTCGAGGACAACGAGCTCAATTTCCACGACATCCCCCTCATGGAGATCATCAAACAGTACGGAACCCCGCTCAAGATCACCTACCTGCCGAAGATCTCCCAGCAGATCAACCGCGCCAAACGCATGTTCAACGTGGCCATGGCAAAGGTCGACTACAAGGGCTCCTACAACTACTGCTACTGCACCAAGTCGAGCCACTTCTCCTTCGTGCTCGAAGAGGCCATGAAGAACGACATCCACCTGGAAACCTCCTCGGCATACGACATCCACATCATCAACGCCCTCTACGACAGCGGAATCATCGACAAGGACCGCTACATCATCTGCAACGGCTTCAAACGCCCGCAGTATGTCGAAAACATTGCCCAGCTGGTCAACGACGGATTCACGAACACCATCCCCGTGCTGGACAACAAGGAGGAGCTCGACCTCTTCGAGGATGCCTTCACCAAAAAATGCAAGGTCGGCATCCGCATCGCCTGCGAGGAGGAGCCCAAGTTCGACTTCTACACCTCGCGACTCGGTATCCGATACAACGACATCGTCGCGTTCTACAAGTCGAAACTCAAGAACAGCAAGAAATTCCAGCTCAAGATGCTCCACTTCTTCATCAATACGGGCATCAAGGACACGGCCTACTACTGGAACGAGCTGTCGAAGTGCATGAACGTCTACTGCGAACTGAAGACCATCTGCCCCGAACTGGACAGTCTGAACATCGGCGGAGGTTTCCCGATCAAGAACTCGCTCAACTTCGAATACGACTACGAATACCTCACCGAGGAGATCGTCGCCCAGATCAAGAACATCTGTCAGCGAAACGGAATCGAGGAGCCGAACATCTTTACCGAATTCGGATCCTTCACCGTCGGCGAAAGCGGCGCCGCCCTCTACTCGATCGTCAACCAGAAGCAGCAGAACGACCGTGAAAACTGGTACATGATCGACTCGTCGTTCATCACCACGCTGCCCGACACCTGGGGTATCAACCAGCGCTATATCATGCTGGCCATCAACAACTGGGACAAGGAGTACCAGCGCGTGCTGCTCGGCGGTCTGACCTGCGACAGCGAGGACTTCTACAACTCCGAGTGCCACTCGAACGCCATCTTCCTCCCGAAACTCGAACCCGGCAACACCCAATACATCGGCTTCTTCCATACGGGAGCCTACCAGGAGTCGCTCGGCGGTTTCGGCGGCATCCAGCACTGCCTGATCCCCGCCCCGAAGCACATCGTCATCGACCGCGACAAGTCCAACAACGAGTACTACACGCGTCTGTTCGCCAAGGAGCAGTCCTACCGTTCGATGCTCCGCATCCTGGGCTACTGACCCGGGGCCCGCAAGAGGTGGGCCTGAGGGGGGGGGACTGCAGAGACCAGGCAAGAGAGAGCCGGAGAGGCCACGGAAGAGAGAGCCGGGAGAGGCCACGGAAGAGAGAGCCGGGAGAGGCCACGGGAGAGAGCCGGGAGAGGCCACGGGAGAGAGCCGGGAGAGACCACGGGAGAGAGAGCCGGAGAGACCACGGGAGAGAGCCGGGAGAGACCACGGGAGAGAGCCGGGAGAGACCACGGGAGAGAGCTGGAGAGGCCACGGGAGAGAGCCGGGAGAGAATCCTGGAGATCGAGAGAGACCGCAACCGAAGGAGATCAAAAAAGACTAAAGGAGCCTCCAAGCCTTCCGAAAGCAACAAACCGGCCGCTCCAACCCTTGGGAAAAATCCCGGACGCGGAACGGGGAAAAGACCAAGTGCCTCCCCGGAAGACAAACCGGCCGCCCCGGCCTTCGGGAAAAGCCCCGGACACACAAAACGCAAAAAACCAAGGCCCTGCTTTCAATCGGAAACAGGGCCTTTTTCATTTTTACATTCCCCGCAGAGCCGGAATGGAGAAAAAATTCGTATCTTCGACGACAAAAAACGCATCCGACCTGCCATGAACCGATCCCTCCGACGCCGAATCCTGTTGCTCCTGACCGGAGTGATCGCATGCGGTGCGGGCTTCGCCCGGGGACAAAATCCCGGCACGGAGTGCGATTCACTCAAGGGATGCCAAAACGCCTACGAAGCAGGATATCAAGCCGGTTATGAAGCCGGATACCGGGCCGGCCGGGCCGAAGGCGGCAGCACCGCTCCGAACGGACAAACCGGACTCCAGACCGGCAACCAAACCGGCAAAAACAGCCCGCTGCGCTTCGGGAACACCTCGACAAACCGTTTCGGTGCGGAGCGTCGGAACCTCGGTCAAAAGACTTTTGCCGATGACAACACCTCCGGACGCCGTTTCATGCACCGTCTCGGAGCCGAATTCCGCCCCGAGTACATCTCCCCGACCAACCCCTTCCTGCGGGGTGAAAACAACGCCGGACTCCCCATTGACCTCGCCCTCTCGGGACACCTCCGCTATGCGTTCCAGTTCCGCCCCGGGTCGACCCCCGACCGCATCTACGGCGGTGCCTATCAGGGTCTCGGCGTGGCCTACTACGACTTCCAGCGCCCCGATGAACTGGGCAATCCCGTGGCCCTGTACCTCTTCCAGGGGGCCCGCATCGCACGGCTGGCTCCGCGGCTGACCTTCGACTACGAGTGGAACTTCGGTCTCTCGTTCGGCTGGCAACCCTACGATCTCAACACAAACCCCAACAACAAGATGATGGGGTCGAAGATCAACGCCTACCTCAACGTCGATCTGCTGCTCCGCTGGCGCGTCCTGCGCGAAGTAGACCTCACGGCCGGCGTGGCCCTCACCCACTTCTCCAACGGAAACACCAAATACCCGAACGCCGGGCTGAATTCGCTCGGCGGACGCATCGGACTGACCTGTAATTTCGGACGCCTCTCGCCAGAAACCACTCCCCGGACACTCGGTCCCGCCTTCCCGCGCCACGTGAGCTATGATCTGGTCCTCTTCGGGTCGTGGCGCCGCAAGGGAATCGAGGTCGGCGACAAGCAATATGCCGCCCCGGATGCCTACACAGTCGTGGGATTCAACTTTGCGCCGATGTACAACTTCGGCTACAAGTTCCGCGCCGGCGTCTCGCTGGACGGCGTCTACGACGGCAGCGCCAACGTCATCGCGGCCTCCTCGATCGAACAGCTCGGTTCGACGGCCGAGATCGAAACCGTCAATCCGGGATTCGACCACCAGATCGCCCTCGGGATTTCGGCCCGCGGCGAGTTTGTCATGCCCTATTTCAACATCGGCATCGGATTGGGTGTCAACGTCCTGCACAAGGGCGGCGACCTCAGGTCGTTCTACCAGATGCTGACCCTCAAGGTTGCCGTCACCCACAGTTCGTTCGTCCACATCGGCTACAGCCTGCGCGACTTCCACATGCCCAACTTCCTGATGCTGGGCGTCGGATACCGCTTCAACAACAAATATCCGCGCCACCGCTGATGCCGGCGGGGCGAGAGACGGAGAACGGCAGCCGAGAGACGGAGAACGGCGGTCTAAACCGATGCCCCGGCAAATGCCTGCTCACGAAGGGTTCGCGACCCGAAATTTGGTGATCCCCGTGACAAACACTATCTTTGCCGAAAAAACCGGACCGATGCAAATCTCGAAAGCCGAATTCAAATGCTCCTCCGAGCGGATCTCCCAGGTCCCCAAGGACAATCTGCCGGACATCGCCTTCATCGGACGCAGCAACGTCGGCAAATCGTCGCTGATCAACCTGCTGACCGGCCGTCAGGGGCTGGCCAAAGTCTCCGGAACACCCGGCAAAACGCGTCTGATCAACCACTTCCGGATCAACGACTCGTGGTATCTGGTCGATCTTCCGGGATACGGTTACGCCCGCACGTCGAAGCTCCAGCGCGGCGAATTCTCGCGCATCATCACCGATTACGTCCTGCGCTGCGAAAAACTGCACTACCTCTTCGTGCTGGTCGACATACGGCTCGAACCCCAGCGCATCGACCTGCGCTTCATCGAGATGCTCGGCCAGAACGGCGTCCCCTTCGGCATCATCTTCACCAAGGCAGACAAACTCTCCAAAACCCAGCGCGAAAAGAGCATCGAACGTTTCCGAAAGGCCCTCGCCGAACAGTGGGAAGAGTTGCCTCCGATGCTGGTCAGCTCCTCCGAACAGGGGCTCGGACGCGACGAAATTCTCGATTTCATCGACTCCTGTCTGAAAGTTTAACATTTGTTGAAAAATAGCGCCCCCCCGCGGCGCATTTTTTCATCCTATTATCCTATCTTTGCATCGTCAAAATCCTCGTAACCTATGGCTATCCACAAAATCAAAATCTTTTCCGGCCGCGGTTCGGAGTATCTCGCCAAGAAAATAGCCGCCAGCTTCGGCACGACTCTCGGTCAGGTCGAAGTCCTGCGCTTCAGCGACGGCGAATTCCAGCCCTGCTACAACGAATCGATCCGTGGCTGCACGGTATTCATCATCCAGTCGACCTTCCCGCCCTCGGACAACCTCATGGAACTGCTCATGATGATCGATGCCGCACGCCGCGCCTCGGCCTACAAGGTCGTTGCCGTGATGCCCTACTTCGGCTGGGCCCGTCAGGACCGCAAGGACCGTCCCCGCGTGCCGATCGGAGCCAAACTGGTAGCCAACCTCCTGATGGCCGCCGGTGTCGACCGCGTCATGACGATGGATCTCCACGCCGATCAGATCCAGGGATTCTTCGACGTCCCCGTGGATGCCCTCTACGCCAGCGGTATCTTCGTCCCCTACATCAAGAGCCTCAACATCGAGGACCTCTCGATCGCCGCACCCGACATGGGCGGCGCCAAACGGGCCAACACCTATGCCAAACACCTCGGTACGCCGATCATCATCTCCCACAAGGAGCGCGCAAAGGCCAATGTCGTGGGCAAGATGACCGCCATCGGTGAGGTCGAGGGCCGCAACATCCTGATCGTCGACGACATGATCGACACCGC